>NZ_VKJN01000089.1:0-427 GCF_007197875.1 Brevibacillus sp. LEMMJ03
CTTTAGCTGCTTCACTTAGTCCCTCTGCTAACCGATTTGCTTTTTTCTTAAACGCTTCATACGTTTCTGGCGTCAATTGTCGCAACGTTTCATAACCAGCTGTCATCGCCATCGGATTTCCTGATAACGTACCGGCTTGATAAATCGGACCACTCGGTGCAATTTTCTCCATAATATCAGCCCGACCACCGTATGCCCCGACTGGTAGTCCACCACCGATGACTTTTCCAAGGCACGTTAAATCTGGTGTCACCCCGTAATATCCTTGACCGCTATAATAGTCGACACGGAAACCTGTCATCACTTCATCAAAAATAAGAAGGGCACCGTATTCGTTCGTCACATCGCGCAACCCTTGTAAAAAGCCTGGCTCTGGCGGAACGACTCCCATATTTCCTGCAACAGGTTCAACAATAACCGCTGCAAT
>NZ_VKJN01000090.1:0-422 GCF_007197875.1 Brevibacillus sp. LEMMJ03
CTGGCGGAGCTGACGGGACTCGAACCCGCGACCTCCGGTGTGACAGACCGGCGTGAACTCCAGCTTCACCACAGCTCCATATTTGGTTGCGGGAGCAGGATTTGAACCTGCGACCTTCGGGTTATGAGCCCGACGAGCTACCGGACTGCTCCATCCCGCGACGATAATCATTCTGCAGTAATGGTGGAGGCTGACGGGATCGAACCGCCGACCCTCTGCTTGTAAGGCAGATGCTCTCCCAGCTGAGCTAAGCCTCCACGTCTCCCCGCAAAGCGAACCGGTGCTTCCAGACAAACTCCGATTCCTTTGCGGGCCCGGATCCCATGATCCAGGTACGTATTGCTATGGTGACCCGTAGGGGATTCGAACCCCTGTATGACAGCGTGAAAGGCTGCTGTGTTAAACCACTTCACCAACGGGCC
>NZ_VKJN01000091.1:0-420 GCF_007197875.1 Brevibacillus sp. LEMMJ03
CGCAGGTTCTCGTCGGTGGTGAGCTGACGAAACACCGTGCGGCCCTGCTCGACATGGGCGAGGCCGGCGGCGACCCGAACGCCGGGACGCGCCCGGTGGATGTCGTGGCCGTCGATCTCGATCTTGCCGCCCGCGACCGGAATGACGCCGGACACCCCTTCGAGCAGCGTGGTCTTGCCGGCGCCGTTGGCGCCGAGCAGCGCGACGATGCCGCGCCTCGGCACGTCGAGCGACACGCCCTTGAGCACCAGGATGACGTGGTCGTAGATGACCTCGATGTTCTTGACCGACAGCAGCAGATCGGCGGGCGCGGTCGTCGGCGTGGAAGCGGCGTGTTCGACAATAGGCATGCCGGTCGTTCCGTTGTTGAAGCCGCTCCCATCCCGCACAGGCGCCGGCCCGAAGGGATGGGGGCAATTG
>NZ_VKJN01000092.1:0-420 GCF_007197875.1 Brevibacillus sp. LEMMJ03
TGGTGTACCAGGTGTCTGCATGCCCGCGGTACGGTTCGTCATGTTTTGGGTGATAGAGATCCGAATACTGCGGATCGGCTCCGTCGTAGTTGACGCCGATTTTGGGCCAGAACTGGTCGTACAAGTGACTCGGGTAGAACCAGTTGTGGCTTGCGCCGAGGTGCTCGGAGACCCCGAAATGCAGTCCGCGGCGCCGCGCGGCATCGCGCCAGGCGCCGACAATGTCCCGCTTCGGGCCCATGGACACTGCGTTCCAGCGGTGGTGGCGTGAATTCCACAAATCGAAGTTGTCGTGATGGACGCCCATGCTGACGAAGTATTTGGCGCCGGCGGCTGCGTACAGGTCCATCGAGGCTTCGGGGTCGAACTTCTCCGCTTTCCACAGCGGGATCAAGTCTTTGTAGCCGAGCTGCGAAGGAT
>NZ_VKJN01000093.1:0-419 GCF_007197875.1 Brevibacillus sp. LEMMJ03
TGAACGGAACGAAACCGATTCCCAGTTCAACCAGCGTGGGCATTACCGTGTTTTCCGGCTCTCGCCAGAACAGTGAGTACTCGCTTTGCAGAGCAGTGACGGACTGAACGGCATGAGCCCGACGGATAGTCTGCGCTGCTGCCTCTGAAAGACCGAAGTGTTTCACCTTGCCTTGCTGAATCAAATCCTTGACGGCTCCCGCAACATCCTCAATCGGAACGTTCAAATCGACACGGTGCTGGTAGAACAGGTCGATCGCATCCACCCTGAGCCGGCGCAGGGACGCTTCGGCAACCTGCTTGATATGTTCCGGGCGGCTGTTTAAGGCCGTCCACTTGCCACCATCATCAGGATTCGGCTCCCACCCAAACTTCGTCGCGATCACCACTTTGCCGCGGAACGGCGCGAGAGCCTCGCCC
>NZ_VKJN01000094.1:0-419 GCF_007197875.1 Brevibacillus sp. LEMMJ03
CCTTTATTTTGTAATAATAAATCAAGTAGTTGGAATTCACGTGGGGTTAATATAATTTGTTCACCATCTTTCAACAGTGTATGGCTTGTACGATTGACCTAAAACGCTCCCCAGCGAACAATTTCTTCTTGAATCGGTGCGAACGTGCGCCGGGACAATGCTTTCAGCCGCGCCATAAGCTCGTCGATTTCAAACGGTTCACTAAATAATCGTCCGCTCCGGCTTCCAGTCCTTCAACGCGATCTTGAACCGCATCTTTTGCGGTTAACATTAAAATCGCTCCATGATAACCATTTTTTCTTAAACGTTGACATACGCTCACCCCATCGCCATTTGGCAACATCCAATCTAAAATGATCACATCGTAAAATGAAGCGAGTGCATAATCATAGGCATCTTCTCCTTCTTGTACCCAATCA
>NZ_VKJN01000095.1:0-415 GCF_007197875.1 Brevibacillus sp. LEMMJ03
ATCATTTTGAAAAAATACAAGCCAAATATGACTTGCGTAGTAACTGGGGAAGTATCTGACGACAACTTCAAACTTGCAGACGGAAAAATCATTTTAAGCAAAGAAGGCGCAGAAGCATTATTACAAGAAATTCAAAACCTTCTTCAACAATCAAAATAAAAAGTTTCTCTAGTTTTTTCTAGAGAAACTTTTTTCTTACTTATGGTAAGCGTCGTACACATCCCGTTTCGGCAATTGTCGATCTTTTGCTACTTGTTTAATCGCTTCTTTCGAAGTATATTGCTTCGCCTCTATGTAATAGTTGACATGTTCCACAATCGTTAAATCATCCCACCATACTGATTGTTCATCTGGCATATGATTCCCTTCCACAAGAAGGCAAAACTCTCCGCGCACTTCATGATGTTCTGCCCAA
>NZ_VKJN01000096.1:0-414 GCF_007197875.1 Brevibacillus sp. LEMMJ03
CGTAATAGGCAATGCCAACGAGCGCGATTAACAGCATATATACAACGGCAAATACTGCATACAATTTTTTTCGGACCGTCATCTTCATCGTTCTGATCCCCCCGTTCATTCACATCATGTAGCACTCCATCGGCAAAAAAAGAGAAGGGAATGACCTTCCCTTCTTTATTATCGGCATATAATGCCAAATATTTAGACCATTTCTCCCGAACGAAGCAAATTATTTTTTTCCTGTTCGGACTCATCCCGAATGAGAAACGATGTTAGTAGAGCCACAATGCTGCCGATAAAACCAAATAAAAAGAGATGATGGATGCCTGTCATAAAGCCAGCTGCTTTCGTTAAAAAGGCGCCCATAATCGTTACACCAATTGCCGTGCCGATGTTGCGGCAAAACATGAAAAACGAAGTAGC
>NZ_VKJN01000097.1:0-411 GCF_007197875.1 Brevibacillus sp. LEMMJ03
GGCCACCGCTTCCATCCCGTCGATCCCCGCGTCCCGCGCCTTCTCGAACTCGTCGACGAAGCGTCGGCCAGAAAGGTTGTGTCCGGACGGTTCGCCCGCATCGGCCGCGCCATCGAGGCTGCGATCGCGAAGAAGCGGGGCGGCAAGGTCGTTCCCATGAACATCGACGGCGCGACGGGCGTGATTTTTGCCGAGCTGGGTTTCCCCCCGCCCCTCTGCCGCGGCCTGTTCGTGCTGTCGCGATCGGTGGGCGCGCTCGCGCATGCCTGGGAGCAGAGCCAGTCTCCGGACCGGAACAAAGGTCCGATACCCCGCGACCTCATCTGGACCTATAACGGCCCTAAAAAGCGCCCTTTGCCCGACGGTGAGGCGCACTAAGATAGCCAGCCAAGTGCGGCACCAATGACCGCG
>NZ_VKJN01000098.1:0-411 GCF_007197875.1 Brevibacillus sp. LEMMJ03
CATAAACAAGGTCGCCAGGTTCTTTTTCCACTGGCATGGACTCACCGGTGATGGGCGCCTGGTTCACCGTGGAAACACCACTCACTACATTACCATCCATGGCAATGCGCTCACCTGGTTTGACGATAATGACATCGCCTACCACGATTTCTTCTACCGGTAGACGCAATTCCTGCCCGTCGCGCCGTACCAGCGCTTCTCGCGGCGCTAAGTCCATTAAGGCGCGAATGGATTCGCGGGTTTTATCCATCGTGTAGGCCTGCAATGCATTACCCAGAGAAAACAAGAATACAACGGTTGCGCCCTCGCTCCACTCCCGAATAGCCACCGCACCAATGGCTGCAATGATCATAAGAAAATTAGTATCTAACGTAAAGCTTTTCAAACCATACAAACCGCTTTTGGCTACGT
>NZ_VKJN01000009.1:0-201139 GCF_007197875.1 Brevibacillus sp. LEMMJ03
AGAGGGAGTATTCTGTTGACCAGCAACAAGAGTTTCGGTGAATGGGGGGAACTGATGGGCGATCCGATACTTGCTACGGCTATCCTGGATCGGCTCTTACACCATTCCCACATCGTCAATATTAGGGGGAATAGTTACCGACTTCGTGAGAAGATGAGGACTGGAGCCTACGGCTCCCCCTCTACCACCTAACCAACAAAAAATCGCCGGGTGGGTCAATTCTAAACCGGCGATGGTGGGTCAAAATAAAGTCGGCGTTGACAGTTGATCAGTAAGTGTAAAAAAAAGTCCCGATCCTTTCGTAAAGGTAGGGACTATTTTAGGGCTTGCTGAACGGTTTTCACACTACAAAAATGTTACCAAAACCAGGAATTCTTCCTGGAAGAAGGCGGTTTAACCAGAAGGCAAAAGTGGCATCAGCATAAGCAATGAGGAAAGCATATACAGTATATCCGAATTGAACGAATTGAGGTAACTGGTGTTCGAAGATAATAAAGTCTTCGACTGAAAATAAAGTGTGAAACTGACGGTAATGATAAAGCTAACGGGCAGGTTGGTGGAATAAACTTATCGGATAGGACAGTGGGAATTACGTAAAAAGCGCTCTCCTTATTCAAGAAAAGTGCCCTTGAATGAAATGACTTAACAGGTGGTTTTTATCATTTTTATTGAAATTAACACCTTAGGAACTTCTCTGAACGACATTATTTTAGGAGGCAACTACATGGAGGTTTTTGCAAAATATTTAGCAGGTATCGATAACCCCGACCACCGTGAGCGAACAGAGGAAATTTTGGCGTGGGTTGCGAATACATTCCCGAATTTGGAACCGCAAATCAAGTGGAATACGCCAATGTTTACCGATCACGGCACATTTATCATCGGCTTTTCCACTGCGAAGCATCATTTGAGCGTTTCACCCGAAGAAGTGGGCATTGCGCAGTATGCCGATGACATTGCACAAGCTGGCTACAGCGCTACCAAAGGATTGTTTCGAATTCCGTGGAATGAGCCGGTAAATTACGAATTGCTTGCGAAAATAATTGAATTTAATATTCGGGATAAAGCAGACTGTTCAACTTTTTGGCGGAAATAGAAGACATGGGATAGCCCTCAGAAAGCCTGTGAGGGCTTCTTTCGGATGGACACACATTCCCGAGGGGCTTCACTACCACGCTGAAGAACTGGCCAATTTGCCCTTTCACAAGGCCTTGGATCAGTTCGACTTTCGGTTTCAACCATCCATCGCTGAACGGCGAATCCGGGATCAATCGAGGCACCAGGAGAATCACATCTTCCTCGGTCCGCCTGGCGTGAGGAAAACACATTTGGCCGTTGCACTGGCTATATAGGCTGGTGTTTAGTAAATCTTTGTCGTACTACATGCAGGGAATGGAATTAATTTTTGTCGAAAGACCAATCAAAATGCAGGATTTTTGGAGGAACCATGTCATTGTTTCTATTTTCATGATTATCTTTTTTTATCGTTCCAAAATATTTGTCTCAAAAAAGATTCCTCTTTCTGTACAGAAAGAATTAGGGTGTGTCTGAAAACTCGAAATATGGCATCTTCTTAAGAAGAACACATCAAGAGGAGATTACGCACACGAGTCAGTATCGTTACGAAGTGTCAGACGAACAATGGGAACAAATCGAGTGTTTCTTTCCGCCGTACACATCATGATGTCCTTGTCCACCTGGATCGATTACACTTATCTGGACAAAAAAAATAAGGCAAGTTAAACTGAACAAGGTCGGTTAAACTGACTGAAACCGGATAAGGAGAATCAAAATGTTACTGTTGAGTCCAAAATTTTTTGCTCCCATCATCCTTCTTGCATGTACGATTGCCGCTGTTGCGTCAGTATTTTATTTCATACTACGCAAGCCTAACGTAAAAAAAATGGCACAGTTTTTTCTGATTGTGATGATGGATGCGTTTTATATTATCACAGTTGCCCCTGTGTTTTTTAAATTGAGACGTACGGTCGATGGGGATGTTAGCCCCTTTCATGGTAACTATATACCGTTTAAAACGATCACAGAGTACATAATGACAGGGAACAAAGTTCAGATATTCGGTAATATCCTGATTACTGTTCCGATACTGTTCTTGATCGCACTTTCCTTTCGAAAACTTACCTTCAAAAAAACGTTTCTCATTTCTTTGATTGTGACGCTATCAATTGAACCTATTCAACTCATCATCAATCTGGTGTTAAATTCATCTGCTAACATTATCGACATTGACGATTTAATTTTGAATTTAATTGGCTGCATGATGGGTGCACTCTTGGCTAAATTCATTCTATCTTTCGATGGAAAAGGAAAAATCAAATCTGACCGTGAAGCGGAAATCAGAGCAGTGATGGAAACCAAATAACCGCAAGAGTTGGTCGTAGAGCACGACAAATAGACTGCATCACGCGTGTTGATTAGGGTGTGTCTGAAAACTCGAAATATGGTAACTTCTTAAGAAGAACACATCAAGAGGAGATTACGTACATGAGTCAGTATCGTTACGAAGTGTCAGATGAACAATGGGAACAAATCGAGTGTTTCTTTCCGCCGTACACAACAGGTCGTCCGCCGAAAAGAAGCAATCGTTCCATGTTCAACGTTCAAGCGCTAAACGAAGAAGCAGATTTTGAAAATCTTAGTATTGATTCCACCGTCATTCGAGCTCATCAGCATAGTGCTGGGGCTAAAAAGGGGCTCTAAATCACGAAAATAATCAGCATATCGGCACCAGTCGGGGAGGAAAAACCACGAAGATTCATGCCATTGTGGATGGCTTAGGCAATCCGCTTCTTTTTGAATTAACTAGCGGCAACGTACATGATTCCCGCCCCATCTGTGATATGCTAGAGCATTTCGACATCGCGGGGAGCAATGTGCTTGGAGACAAAGCTTATGGCTCCCAAAACATCAGGGATTACATCACCGATCACGGCGACGCTATACCATTCCTCCAAAGACGAACGCACAACAGCCATGGGATGTAGACTGGTATCTCTATAAAGAACGGCATCTCATTGAATGTTTTTTCAATAAACTTAAGCATTTCCGCAGAATCGCCACTCGATATGACAAGCTAGCGACCTCTTTTTTGGCGTTTATTTATGCTGCTTCCATCTTCAAATTGACTCGATGATTAGTTTTCAGACAGATCCTAAAAGGACATTTATACATTGAACAGGAACTAAATTTACTTCTCAATAAGAATCTAAAATATCCTCAGCATTTGGATAAAAGAATGGACTTTATGACCAAAGTAAGTTTAGTTTTTGCATTAGGAGCAGTGGATGAGTTAGAAAAGATTGTAAACATCAATAAAATAAGAAATAAATATGCACATCAAATTAACTTTGAACTTACGGACGAATATTTCCAGGAAAAGATATATAATGCTTTTAGCCCAACAACACGTCAGACTTTCACAAATTTTCTTTCAAGTTTTAAACACGATGCTGAGAAACTTATTAGAAGGCTGAAGGTTGCTCTCTTCACTGTGTGGTATATGCTAGTTGATAAAACATTAATCCCTGACGAAGTTAAGCAAAAGCTTAGCAAAATAAATGGTGTTACACGAAGCGAAACATTACCCCAAATTAAGGATTAAAAAGTAACCTTGGAATGAGCTGCGAAGCAATGTGGCTTTGGCGTCCCCTAAGTCAGTGCGAAGCGTGTAGCTTGTGGCTTCCCTGCTGGGCGCTAACTGGGCCCCCGCCGAACGCGAGTGCTAGCTTATGTTCGGTGGGAAATGACGGAGCCGGAAACGTGCTTCTCCCCTCAGCACTTTGCCGCACACTGAACCCTTGATTTCAAGGGTTTTCGTTGTTTATAAAGTGATTTTTAGAAAGAGAAACAGGAATGGACCACACTTTGACCACATTAGCTGCTGCCATCGTACGATTCCTGACGAAGAAATCCCTCTTTGTCCCCGGCAGGGAGATACGGCAACGTTACAAGCCACTCGTTTCCCCTGTCCTTGGAACGGAGACAACTTATTCGGCTGGTTTTATGCTTAACAACTTGGGCGTTTCCGGCAGGTACCGGATGACATATGTCTGGCCTACGGTAATATCATCAAAACCGTTGCCCTCATGATTTTCATAGAACGTCCGTCCATCGGAAAAGGTATACTCGTACCCATCTTCGCCATGGTTGTTTTCATAGATGGTAAAATGGGTGATCACGACGCGTTCTTCCACGATATGTCCGGTTACGTAGTGTTTGACATCCATCATATTTTTCGACAGGTCTTTAGTCAGGAACGCTCCCAATCCTACAAAGAACACAAACAACGGGATGGAATACAAGACGGTTTTCTTTGGATCGTAGGCTGTTCGGGTAATCAGTTTGTAGGCGGCGAATCCAGCAAATCCGATGCCAAGCAATATGGAGAAAAGGCCAAACAGATTGCTCAAAATTACGGTGTGAATCACAAACTTGGCAAACTGACCGGATTCCCCGGCGTCTTCCAATGAAATCCACAAGTAAGCCAGGAGAAGGGAAAAACACCAGAAGAGTATGTGCACACCCGCCCTTGCCCATTTGTTCGTTTTAGCCTGTTTGTTCCTTGTGCTTCGCTTCTTCATGGTCCTGACTGCACCGTCCCCATACGCAGTATGTGTGTTTGGGCAGCAACTTCCTTGCATCCATACACAATTGTACGTACTAGATACAGAAAAGTCTCATAATGTAACTCACACGAGAAATGATACGATCGGCGGCTGCGGGTACGGTTCACGGATCATGCCCGAGCCACAACCGCAGTCCGGGGCGAGGAGGGAGCGAAATGAAGCAAGACCCTGCACAGGCGACGTTTTCTCATCTGCTGTTGTCGGGGACGCTGGTGCACGAAGGCAGTTTTCAGGAGATGCAGGAATCGTTCGGCATCTGGGTGCATCCGCAGGTCGTGATGGTGGTCTCGATCGACCGCTATACCGATCTGGTGATCGGCAAGCCGTTCCATTGGCGCATGGAGATCGGCCATCAGGTGGTGGAAGGCGTGTGCGAGGCGGTCACCGAACCGTTTGTCTGGGTGTGGGTGGCCGAGGGCGTTCTCGCGGTCCTGGTGGAACTGGCGCTGGAATCCCCGCAGGAGCCCGGCTTCCGGCAGGTCACCGGCCGGATCGCCCGGCAGATTCAGCAGCGGTGCAAGAAGCGCGGGGTGAACGTATCGATCGGGATCGGCGGCTTTTACGACAACCCCTACATGCTGCACTTTTCCTACGAAGAGGCGAAAGAGTCCATGGTGGACCGGTTTTTTCAAGGCAACGCGCTCATTTTTCACTATGAAAAGAAACAGGGACAGGAAGACGGCTGGCACTCGCCGCTCGCGTCGGCAGAGCGGGCGGAACTGGTCGCCCGCCTTCGGATCGGCGATGAAGAGGGAACCGTCGCGTCTCTGCGGGCGCTGCTCGACAAAATGGCGCAGACGTACCGCCATGACGTGAACATGTTCAAATCGGAAGCGGTCGAACTGGTGATTACGATGTCCCGTCAGGTGCTGGATTCGGGGGCCAATGCGGCCCTCATCCTGTCGGAAAACGCCAGGTTCATTCAGGATCTGTACGTGACCATCCGGTACGACAAGTTCGTGCAGAAGGTATGCCAATACGCCCGCCGCTTGGCAGCGTACATGGAGCCGAACGACCTGACCGCAGTTTCGCCGGTCATTCGCAAGGCCGTCCAATACCTGAAAGAAAACCTTCACCGGAAGATCACGCTGGAAGAAATAGCACAATATTGCTGCGTCAGTGTGTATCACTTGAGCCGCCTGTTCAAGCGGGAGACAGGCATGAGCCCGATCGACTTTCTCAACAGGAAGCGGGTGGAAAAAGCGATGTACTACCTGAAGTCGACGGACTGCACGGTCCAGGAGATCGCGTCTTTTGTCGGCTTTCAGGACGCCAACTACTTTACCCGGACGTTTAAAAAGTACGCGAAGTGTTCCCCCATCGGCTACCGCCGAGCAAAATTGTGCTAACAGTTGACAATATCGCCTAGTGGAGAGGCCCAATCAATCCAGTAGAATACGAGATGACGACATCGCAGAAGAATCAGACAATTCATAGTAGGTGTAGTTGTCAGATAATGATCAAGGGGGTCGCGTGAGCTTGAAAAAAGGTTCGTTGTTGCTGACGGGATTGGTAAGTTTGGCTCTGATTGTAAGCGCTTGCGGAGGGAACGGTTCCGGCAGCGGCGGCACAGGAGGTTCCGGCGGCGGTGGCGACACGATCAAAATCGGCTGGTTCGGCCCGCTGACCGGCCCGACAGCGACGGACGGGACGCACAGCCGTGACGCCGCTTTGCTGGCTGTTGAGCAGTTCAATGCCGCAGGCGGGATTGACGGGAAAAAGGTGGAGCTGGTTGCGGAAGACGACCAGGGCAAGCCGGAAGAAGCGCTCAAAGCGGTGCAAAAGCTGATCAACAGCAACAAGGTGGTGGCGATCGTCGGGGGAGCGTACAGCGGCCCCTCGAAGACGGTAGCGCCCAAGGTACAGGAAGCGAAAGTGCCCATGACAGTCGCGTACGCGGTTCACCCGGAGATTACCAAAGGCGGGGACTACGTAAACCGGATCATCTACACCGGCCCGATCCAGGGAAAAGCAATGGCCGATTACGCCGTCAACGATCTGGGCAAGAAGAAGTTCGCCGTGCTGTACGTGGACATCGACTACGGCAAGTCCATCTTCGGCGCGTTCAAGGAAGAGGCGGGGAAACGGGGGGCGAACATCGTCATCGACCGCCCGTTCAAGATGGGGGACAAGGACTTCAGCTCTCTCTTGACCGCGGTCAAGGCAGCCAACCCGGATGCCCTGTATATCGTCGGGTACTATAACGAAGCGGCCGCGATTGTAAAGCAGGCCAGGGAAGCCGGCATCACCGCCCAACTGCTCGGGGTGGACGGGTTTGATTCGCCCAAGTACCTGGAGCTCGGCAAGGAAAATACGGAAGGTTCGGTCTTCACCACTTCGTTCTACACCGCCGACCAGCGCGAGGTCGTGCAGAAGTTTGTGAAAGCGTGGAAGGAAAAGTATCAGGGCGAACCGGACATGCTTTCCTCGCAAAGCTACGACGCCGCCATGGTGATTCTTGAGGCGCTCAAGAAAGCGGGCCCGGACCGCGAGAAACTGGCGAAAGCGATCAACGAGACGAAAGACTTCGAGGGCACGTCGGGCAAGATCACGTTCGGCCCTGATCACGAGGTGATCAAGCCGGTCATCTTCATGACGGTGAAGGACGGCACGTTCCAGTTTGTCAAATCCAAGGTGTACGACTAACTGATCGTTTCGTGAGGGTTTCGGCTTGGTGTTTTATGCAGGTGAGGATCGCCCGTTGGTCCTCCCTTTTTTCTCTCAGCTTTGACTCTCGGCTTGAAAGGAGTGAGACGGGTGCTGGCACAGCAAATCCTGAACGGAGTGGCGCTCGGCTTTATCTACATTCTGGTGTCCGTGGGGCTGACCATGGTGTACGGGGTGTTGAAACTGCTCCACTTTGCTCACGGCGTCATTTACATGGTCGGCGCGTTTGCGGCGATGATTGCCATCACGTATCTGCACCTGCCGTTTGCCCTTGCCATCCTGTTTGCCATGGCGGCGGCTGCTCTGGCCGGCGTGGCGGTCGAGCGCATTGCCTACCGGCCGCTCAGGGGAGCCCATCCCATCGCCACCTTGATCAGCGGCGTAGGTGTTGCCATTTTCCTCGAAAACCTGTTCCAGGTGATCTTCACCTCCGATACCCAGGCGTTTCCCGAGACGGGTGTCGAGGTGTCCGTCATCCAATTGACGGAATCGGTCACGTTTACCAACGTGAAACTGTTCATCATCCTGGCCGGATTGATCGGGCTGGGACTCTTGTACGCGTTCCTGAAGTGTACCCGGATGGGGATCGCCATCCAGGCGGCCGCTCAGGACATGCGGGCGGCGTCGCTGATGGGTGTAAACGTCAACCGCGTGGTGTCGGTGACGTTCATGATCGGATCGGCGCTGGCCGCTGTCGCGGGTGTGCTGGTCGCGTGGAATTTTAACGCGCTCTTTCCCACGATGGGGGCGATCCCCGGGCTGAAAGCGTTCTGCGTGGTGGTCCTCGGCGGATTGGGGTCCATCCCGGGGACCATCGCCGGCGGCCTGATCCTCGGTATCGTGGAATCGCTTAGCGACGGTTTCATGACCGGGATGGTCGTCGACAAAGATGCGATCGCGTTTGTGATCCTGATTCTGATCTTGCTGGTGCGGCCGTCCGGACTGTTCGGCAAGCACGTGGAGAAAGTGTAGGTGGTCGCGATGGACGATCTCTTCAACCCCTATTACGTCGACATTGTTGTCTTCTGGATGATCTACCTGCTGCTCGGGTTGGGACTGAATCTGATCACGGGCTACGCCGGACAGGTGTCGCTGGGGCACGCCGCGTTCTACGGCATCGGCGCCTACACCTCCGCCATCCTGTCCGTGAAGTACGGGTGGAATGCCTGGCTTTCCATGGCAGCCGCCGTGGTCGTCACCTTCCTCATCAGCGCGCTGTTTGGGCTTCCCAGCCTGCGGGTGCGGGAAGACTTTCTGGCGATCACCACGCTCGGGCTCGGGCTGATCGCCCAGTCCTTCTTCAAGAACGCGGATATCACCGGCGGGGCCTACGGCATTGACTCGATCCCGGCTCCTTCCCTGTTCGGGACACCGTTGAAAAACACCGGGTACCTGCTTTTGGTGACGGTTGTGCTGGTTCTCGCCGTGGTCATCATGAAAAAGATGACCGGGTCGCGCATTGGCCGGGCCTGGATGACAATCCGCGAGGACGAGACGGTGGCGCAGTCGATGGGCATCAACACGACGTATTACAAGGTGCTGGTGTTTGCCATCGGAGGGGCCTACGCGGGAGCGGCCGGAGCGCTGTTTGCTCACAAGGTGTCGTTTATCAGCGGCGAATCATTCGGCTTCACCGTTTCGGCCACGGTGCTGAGCATGGTGGTGCTGGGAGGGCTGGGCAGCATCTTCGGCACCTTCTTCGGGGTTACGCTCTTGTACATGCTGCCTGAGATGTTTCGGCTCTTTGAGTTCGAACTCGTCGATCCGAAGTACCTGGACACCTACAAAATGATGCTGTACGGCATTCTCATGGTGCTGATCATGCGGTACCGGCCGAAAGGGTTGTTCGGCAAAAACGGCACAAAGCTGGTGAACATCCGCCGGTCAGCGGTCAAAACCTTGGACAAAGGCGGTGATCGGGTTGCTTGACATGCAGGGGATCACCAAGCGGTTCGGCGGATTGACGGCGGTGGACAACGTCAGCCTCAAGGTCCGCCAGGGAGAAATTGTCGGGCTCATCGGCCCCAACGGCGCAGGAAAAACCACATTTTTTAACATCCTGACGGGCATTTACAAGCCGGACGCCGGCACGATCGCGTTTGAAGGACGGGAGATTCAGGGGCTGCGTCCCTTTCGCATCGCCCGGTGCGGGATCGCCCGGACTTTTCAAAACATCCGGCTGTTGAAGGAAGAGACGGTGCTGGACAACGTGAAGGTGGGGATGTTCCACAAAACCGGCACCGGGCTCTGGGCGTCGATCCTGGGCCTCCGTTCCGCCCGGGACGAGGAGCGGAGGGTGACGGAAGAAAGCCTGCGCATGCTGGAGACAGTCGGACTCGCGGGCTGCGAGCACGAGCAGGCGGGAAACCTGTCTTACGGCAACCAGCGGCGGGTGGAAATCGCCCGGGCGCTCGTCTCCCGGCCCAAGCTGCTTCTTTTGGATGAGCCGACCGCCGGCATGAACGCCGAGGAAGTGCAGGAGATGACGGCGCTCATCCGCCGTATCCGCGAGCAGGGCACGACCGTCATCCTCATCGAGCACAACGTCTCCATGGTTGTCGGGCTGTGCGACCGCATCGCCGTGCTGGACCACGGGGTGAAGATCGCCGACGACGTGCCGGAGGCGGTCGTCTCCCATCCGGCCGTGATCGAAGCGTACATCGGCAAGGAAGAGGGAGAGGAGGTGGCCAGCGGTGCTGCACATTGACAAGCTGAATGTCTGGTATGGGAGCATTCACGCCGTGCGCGACCTGTCGCTCTCCGTCGAGGAAGGCGAGGTGGTGACGCTGATCGGCTCCAACGGGGCGGGCAAGACCACGACGCTCAACGCAATCTGCGGGGTGCTCCCGGCCAAGGGCTCGATCCGTTACGGCGGGAACGAATTAAATGGAGTTCCCACCCACCGCATCGTGCAGGGAGGGATCGTAATGGTGCCGGAAGGGCGGCGGGTCTTTCCCAAGCTGACCGTCACCGACAACCTCTTGATGGGCGCGTATTCGCGCAAGGCGTCCAAAGCGGAACGGGAGCGGGAGATGGAGACCGTGTTCGGACTGTTTCCCCGCCTGGCCGAGCGCAAAGACCAGCTCGCCGGCACGATGAGCGGGGGCGAACAGCAGATGCTGGCGATTGGCCGGGCGCTGATGGCGAAGCCGCGTCTGCTCATCCTGGATGAGCCGTCCATGGGGCTCGCGCCGATCGTAGTGAAAGACATCTTTCAGACGATCCGGCAGATCAAGCGGCAGGGCATGACGATCCTCCTGGTCGAGCAAAATGCGACAATGGCTCTCTCCGTTGCCGATCGCGGCTACGTCCTGGAGCACGGGGAGATCCGTTTCCACGGAACGGCTGAAGAACTGAAGGAGCAGGGCATCGTGAAAAAAGCGTATCTCGGTGGCTAAAGGCTGGATCGTTGTTATACAAGGAGGGATTTTATTGAAAAAAAGGATTGATTTGTTGAATCCTCCGGAACTGGTCCGCCGGTCCAACTGGCGGGACCGGTATGAGACCAAAGTGTCCCAGTGGCTGACGCCGTGGGACGGGGAGGAACCGGTCGACATCGGGTTTATCGGCGTGCCGCTCTCCAAGACGTCGATCAGCGTGTCGGCGGCGTCCATGACGCCCAATGCGCTGCGGGAACTGTTTCCCACTGTGACGACGTACAGCATCGACTACGACGTCGACCTTCAGGAGCTGCGGGCAGGCGACCTGGGGGACATCCAGATGCATCCCACGGACCTGTACCGCTGCCACGCCAACATCGAGCAGGCGCTGACCAATGTCTACGAATCGCTGCCCGACCTGCTCCCGATCATCGCAGGGGGAGACCACTCCATCACCTGCCCGTCGGTCAAGGCATTTAAAAGGAGGTTTGCCGGAAAGGTGGGCATCGTGCAAATTGACGCGCATATGGATGTACGGAATCTGGAAGACGGCGGACCGACCAACGGCACTCCGATCCGCGGCCTACTGGAATCGGGCACGGTGGAAGGGCAGCACATCGCCCAGGTGGGGATTCACAGCTTTGCCAACTCCAAGCCGTACCAGGAATACGCGGTTTCGCAGGGCATTACCCAGTTTACCGCCCGGCAGGTGGCCCGGGAAGGGATCGAGCCGCTGATTCACAAGGCGATGGAGATCGCCGGCAACGGCACGGACGCCATCTACGTGACGGTGGACATGGATGTGCTGGATCAGGCGTTCGGACCGGGTGTCCCGGCCATGGTGCCGGCTGGCATGACGTCGTGGCAGCTCCTCGACGCTGTGTACCTGCTTGGCCAAAACCCGAAGGTCAAAGGCTTTGACGTGGTCTGCATCGATCCCCTGCAGGACCCGCGCCGGGCGACGGTTCGAACGGCGCTGCACGTGATCCTCACGTTCCTGGCAGGCGTCATGACGAGAAAACACTAAGAGAAAAGGAGAGAGGACCCCATGGCAGAAACCAAGGCGCGCGTCATCCGCGCACCTCGCGGCAACAATCTGAGCGCAAAAGGGTGGCAGCAGGAAGCAGCCCTGCGTATGTTGATGAACAACCTGGACCCGGAAGTGGCGGAGCGTCCTGAAGACCTCGTGGTGTACGGGGGAATCGGGAAAGCGGCGCGCAACTGGGATTGCTTTGACAAGATCGTGGAGTGCCTGACGAACCTGGAGGGGGATGAAACCCTGCTGGTACAGTCGGGGAAACCGGTCGGCATCTTCAGGACACATCCGCTCGCCCCCCGCGTGCTGATCTCCAACTCCGTGCTGGTGCCGGCGTATGCCAACTGGGAAACGTTCCGGGAGTTGGAGCAAAAAGGGCTGATGATGTACGGCCAGATGACCGCCGGAAGCTGGATCTACATCGGCACCCAGGGCATCCTGCAGGGGACGTATGAAACCTTTGCGGAAGCGGCCCGCCAGCACTGCGGCGGCACGCTGAAAGGGACGCTCACACTGACAGCCGGGCTGGGCGGCATGGGGGGAGCTCAGCCGCTTGCCGTTACGATGAATGAAGGGGTGGTGATCGGCGTCGACGTCGATCCGTCCCGCATTCAGCGCCGGATTGACACCCGCTATTGCGACGTGATGGTGTACGACCTAGACGAAGCGCTGAAGCTGGCCCGGGAGGCGCAGGAAAAGGGCAAGCCGCTGTCCATCGGTCTCGTTGGCAATGCTGCCGACATTTATCCGGAATTCGTGCGCCGCGGCATCGTGCCGGACTTCGTCACCGACCAGACGTCCGCGCACGATCCGCTCAACGGGTACGTGCCCCGCGGCTTTACGCTGGAAGAGGCGGCTGAACTGCGCAAGAACGATCCCGACAAGTACGTCCGCCTCTCCCGCGAGTCGATGGCGGTTCACGTGCAGGCGATGCTGGAACTGCAAAAAATGGGAGCTGTCGTGTTCGACTACGGCAACAACATCCGCCAGGTGGCCTACGACGAAGGCGTGACAGACGCGTTCAACTTCCCCGGCTTCGTCCCGGCCTACATCCGTCCACTGTTCTGCGAAGGAAAGGGCCCGTTCCGCTGGGCGGCGCTGTCCGGCGATCCAAAAGACATCTACAAGACGGACGAACTGGTGTTGAAGCTGTTCCCGGAAAACGAGCACCTGCGCCGCTGGATCACCATGGCCCGCGAAAAAGTGGCCTTCCAGGGTCTGCCGGCGCGCATCTGCTGGCTGGGGTACGGCGAGCGGGTCAAAATGGGGCTCGCCATCAACGAGATGGTGCGTACAGGGGAAATTTCCGCGCCGATCGTCATCGGCCGCGACCACCTCGACTGCGGTTCGGTGGCGTCTCCCAACCGGGAAACGGAGAGCATGAAGGACGGCAGCGATGTGGTGGGCGACTGGGCGATCCTCAACGCGCTGGTCAACACGGCGGCAGGTGCAAGCTGGGTGTCGGTGCACCACGGCGGCGGCGTGGGCATGGGCTACTCCCTGCACGCCGGCATGGTGGTGGTGGCCGACGGCTCCACGGAAGCGGAAGAGCGGCTCTCCCGCGTGCTCACCACCGACCCGGGCATGGGGGTCATTCGACACGCCGATGCCGGGTACGACCTGGCGATCCAGACGGCCAAGGAGCGCGGCGTGCGCGTGCCGATGCTGGGCATCTGAACGGTCTGGGGAAATGAAGTGCGGAACAACCGCGAAAAAAAGCGGCATCCCGAGGGAGGTTTTCCTCGGGATGCTTCCCATGAGGAGGGAGAGCATGAAACCGGAACGGATTGATCTGTTGGTACACAACATCGGTGTGCTGGTGACGATGGGCGGCAGGCCGGGACCGCGGCGGGGCCGCGAGATGTCGGATGTCGGCCTCGTGACGGGAGGAGCCGTGGCCATCGCGGACGGCAAAATCGTGGCCGCCGGAGCGGAAGCGGACGTCCGGGCGGAAATCGCCGGGCTGCCCGTCGAGCGAACCCTGGATGCGGAAGGGCGGCTGGTGACGCCGGGGCTGGTCGACCCGCACACCCATCTGGTGCACGGAGGTTCCCGGGAAAACGAACTGGTCTTGAAACAGAAGGGCTTGTCGTATCTGGACATCCTCGCCCAGGGCGGCGGGATTCTCAGCACGGTGCGGGCCACACGGGCTGCGACGGAAGACGAACTGTATGAAAAGGCAAGGAAGAGTCTGGATATCATGATGCTGTACGGGGCGACGACCGTAGAGGCCAAAAGCGGCTACGGGCTGACGCTGGTAGACGAGCTGAAGCAGCTCCGCGTGACCAGGCGGTTGGACGAAACACACCCGATCGACCTGGTGTCGACGTTCATGGGGGCGCACGCCGTGCCGTCGGAGTACAAAGGCCGCTCCGCCGAATACGTCAAACTGGTGATCGAGGAGATGCTGCCGGAAGTGAAGCGGCAGGGGCTGGCCGAGTTTTGCGACGTCTTTTGCGAGCACGAGGTGTTTTCAGTGGACGAGTCGCGAGCGATTCTCGCCGCCGCGAAAGAGCTGGGCTTCGGGTTGAAGCTGCATGCCGACGAAATTGAACCGCTCGGCGGAGCGCAGCTTGCCGCAGAGATGGGCTGCATTTCCGCGGAGCATCTGCTCGCCGCCACCAATGAGGGGCTGAAAGCGATGCGGGATGCGGGCGTGATCGCCGTCTGCCTGCCGGCGACGTCGTTCAACCTGCGCGCCAAGTCCCACGCTCGAGCCCGGGACATGATCGAGGAAGGAGTGCCGGTTGCGCTGTCCACGGACTACAATCCGGGCAGTTCCCCCACGGAATCGCTGCAGCTCGTGATGACCCTGGCCTGCCTGCATTTGGGCATGTCACCGGAGGAAGTGATCACCGCCATGACCATCAACGCAGCCTATGCGATCGGCCGGGGAGACCAGATTGGCAGTCTCGAGCCCGGCAAGCAGGCGGATCTGGTGCTGTTCAACGCGGAAAACCTGGCGTATGTGCCGTACCACTTTGGCATCAACCACGTGGACACGGTGATCAAGAAAGGGCGCGTCGTGGTGGCCGGAGGACGGCTGATGGAAGATTGACGCGCTGCAGCAGTTGTTTCTGTACCTGATCTTCGTCTGGAGCGGGAGCGGGGTTCATAAACTGGGAAAGTTGCTGCTTCGAGGCACGGAATGGTTGTTCCGTGTCTTTTTGCTGCCCAGACATATTGGGATACGATCCATTTTCCATAATGGGATTGACTGGAAGGAACGGCCTGTGCTACCTTTTTATTGATAATGATTATCATTATTGATAATCGGAAGGAGGAGTCGTCTCATGCGTACAGACAAAGGGAAGGTAGCGGACATCAGCTCGTGCAGGCCGAGACGGAATCCAAAAGCGAACCTGGCTAAAATCAGGGAGTACATGGACCAGCACTACAACGAACCTCTTTCAATCAGGCAGCTTGCGCAGATGGCGAATATCAGTCCCAAGTATTTTGTGGATCTCTTCAAAAAGACATATGGACAGAGCGCCATGGATTATTTGACGGATCTGCGCATCAACCGGGCAAAGCGTTATCTGGCTGAATCCGGGGAGCGTTTGCGGGATATCGCCGCAAAGGTTGGATATAGCGACGAGTTTTACTTCAGCCGCAAGTTCAAGAAGGAGGTGGGCGTATCCCCGTCTGATTTCGCGAAACATTTCAAGAAACGAATCGCAGCGTGCTCCTCTTCGGTTACAGGTCATCTTCTTGCGCTGAATGTGGTGCCGATTGCAGCGCCTCTGGATCCCAAGTGGACCCCCTATTACTACAACGCCTACCGCACGCAGATAAAGTCTCATCTAACGCTTACCGATCCGTACACGAGCTGGCAGTTCGAAGCGAATCTGGACAAGGTCGTCCGGATACGTCCCGACGCCATTGTCGGAACCGACCAACTGCGCCCCGCCGAGAAAACAAAATTGATGGACATGGCGGCTTCGTTCTTTGTTCCGACGGAGAACGTGGGGTGGAGAGACCAGCTCCGAATGATTGCCCGCTTTTTGGACAGGGAGGATCAGGCGGAGTTGTGGATCCAACGATATGAACAGAGGGTTCAGTCGGCCCGGGAGCAGATTGATGCGGAGCTGGGACATGACAGCATCCTGGTGCTGCGCATCTACGGCCACGCTATCCATGCCTACTGGAACCGCGGGCTGGAGGACGTGCTTCACCGGGATCTGAAGCTCAAGGCAGTGTTTCGGCCAGAACCGTCCGAAAACGTGCAGCTTACGCTGGAGCAGGTGGCAGAACTAAACCCTGACCGGATTTTGCTGGTGGTGTGCCCCGAGGCATCGTCCCGGGCTTACTGGCTGGCGCTGCAGCATACAGCAGCCTGGCGTCAATTGAAAGCAGTCAGAAACATGCATGTGTACCTGATCTCTTCTGATCCGTGGTTTGAATATTCGGCAGTGGCCATTCTCCGGATGTTGGATGAAGCCCTGCTCCTGTTTACGGGATATTGTCCAAACGTTCTTCTGGATAGAACCCATGGTGACGCTTGAGCAGCATGATCTATAATCGTCCTCAGTGAGAATGATTTTCACAAAAGGAGGAACACCATGCTTCATCTGGCCAATCGGTTTGGCGCTGTCTTTCGATTCCATCTTTCCGTATGGCTGTGCCTGGTGCTGGCAGGAAGTTTGCTGGCCGGCTGCGGCTCCAATCAAGAACTCAGTGTGGAGTCGTCCGAACAGCCACGATCGCTGTCTACTGCCGCCGACGTTTCCGCATCGGGGGCGAACACTCCCGTACCGTCAGGTGAACGGACGGTCAAGGACGAACTTGGCCATGAGGTCACCGTGCCAGCGGAGCCCAAGCGGATTTTTGCCCCTTATCTCGAGGATTCTCTGCTCAAGCTGGGCATAAAGCCGGTGGCTCAATGGTCCAATGGCAATATGGAACACGAATATCTGAAAGAGGACTTGAAGGATGTGCCGAAGCTTGACTTCTCGGGGGGACTGCCGTCGCCGGAGGTGGTCATGTCCTACAATCCGGATCTGATCATCCTGCACACCGCGACGTATGCCGCGAATGGCACCTATGAAAAGTATGCCAAGATCGCGCCGACCTACGTGTTTCAGAATGCTTCCGGCGATATGGAGAAGTCGCTCGGCACGCTGGGAGAGTTGCTCGGCAAATCTGCCGAAGCCGATCAAGCGCTGCAGGCGTACCGGCAGAAAGTGAATGAGGCAAAAGAAAAGCTGGATCAGGCGGTTGGAGGAAAAAAGGTCGCGATTATGCGCTTCGCCGCCAAAGGCGTCAGCCTGATGGGGGGGAATTATCTGTGCGGGTATGTTGTGCACCAGCAGTTGGGAGTCGGAAGGTCCAAGCTGGTGGAGAGAGAGAACAGTGCGAATGTGACGATGGAAACACTATCGACCCTTGACGCTGACTACATTTTTGTAATCAATGCGTATGGCCAAGGGACGCAGCGCATGAAGGAGATGACGGAAAGTTCCATCTGGAAGAGCATTCCTGCCGTGAAGCAGGGGCACGTGTACGAGGTGAACGACGAGTACTGGCTTGGCAGCGGTCTGATCGCCTATGAGAAGATTATTGACGATACGGTCAAACTGCTGGTCAAATAAGCGGAAACAAACGGATGTCTGATCGTCTCCCTTTGGGGCAAACAAGAGAAACGACATCGATACGATGGTTCCACCTTGCAGCCTGGAAGGGAGCTTTTGTACGCCGCATGATTGTAAATGTAAGCAAATAAAGGGAGGAATTGTGGTACATGTCTTTCGATCATCCGGAACAGCGTGTCGTCTCGCTCAAGGAGACCGCGAGCGGCAAGACCGAAATTCCCCGTTCCAAACGATGGATGATGCAGTCGCGCGCGGAAAACCGCAGCTATCAGATCATGGTGGCAGCCCCAGCGGAAGCGCCTCCTCCCTCAGGGTATCCGGTCATTTATTTGCTGGATGCGAATTCCGTATTCGGAACGATGGTGGAGGCCGTCCGCTTGCAAGGAGGTCGACCCGAAAAGACGGGGGTTGTTCCGGCCGTTGTCGTCGGCATCGGCTATCAAACGGACGGCCCGTTTTCGCCGGACCGGTATTACGATCTGACGCCCATGCCCGCCACGGAATATCTCCATGCGCCGGACGGGACTGCCCTGCCTGCACAAGGGGGAGCAGCGGCGTTCCTGCAGTTCATTGAAGAGGAGTTGAAACCGCGGATCGAACGGGAATTCAAGATCGACAGCAGCAGACAAACGATCTTCGGCCATTCTCTCGGTGGACTGTTCGTCCTGCATGTGCTGTTTACAAAGCCGCATGCCTTTCAGTGCTATGTCGCCGGCAGCCCCTCCATCCATTGGAACAGGCAGCATCTGCTGCTGGCGGAGCAGCAATTCGTATCCCGTCTGGAGCAGGAGCCTCTCCGCATCAAAGTCCTGCTTGGCGTCGGAGAATTGGAAAAGGGTCATGTATCCCGAAACAGCGATCACGCGCGGGAGCTGTCAGAACGCCTGTCCGCCCATTCTGCTCGTGGACTGGAGGTGGTGTTCAAAGAGTTTGAGGACGAAAACCATGTATCGGTGCTGCCGGTCCTGATCAGTCGGGCCTTGCGGTTTGCCTTGCGTCCGGAGAAATAGCAAGGCGATGCGGTGCATGACGAGTGGAGAGCGTGTGGGTCGGCGCACCGTGAAATCGATGGGAGATAGGGGAGAGAGAGACAGAGATGGAGGTTGCGGGAATTACGGGAAAAGTTGCCTTGGTCACAGGAGCCGCGCAGGGGATCGGGAGAACGGTGGCAGCGGCCCTTGCCGAGCGTGGAGCCTTGGTTGCGGCAGTGGATCAGCATGCCGAAGGAGTTCGGGATCTCGTGGCAGAACTGCGTGCCGGCGGTCACCAGGCTGCGGCATTTCCGGCAGACGTGAGCGACAGCGCGGCTGTTGAAGCGATGGTGGACCAAATCGAACGGGAGGTCGGTCCCGTCGAGATCCTGGTCAACGTCGCCGGCCTGCTGCGAACGGGGCCGATCGAATCGCTCAGCGACGAGGATTGGGCGGCGACTTTTGCGGTGAATGCCAGCGGAGTGTTCTATGTTTCCCGCGCGGTAGCCAGGCGCATGGCACCCCGCAGATCCGGTTCGATCGTGACGGTCGGCTCGAATGCCGCAGGGGTGCCGCGCATGCAGATGTCGGCCTATGCGGCCTCGAAGGCTGCGGCGACCATGTTCACCAAGTGTCTGGGGCTGGAGTACGCCCGGCACAATATCCGCTGCAATGTCGTATCGCCCGGCTCAACCGACACAGCCATGCAGCGGGCGTTGTGGGCGGATGACGATGGAGCGCAGGCTGTCATCGCCGGCAATTTGGAGGAGTACCGCCTGGGCATACCGCTTGGAAGGCTGGCCCTGCCCTCGGACATTGCCGATGCGGTAGTGTTTCTGGTTTCCGACCGGGCGCGGCATATTACGATGCATGACCTGCGCGTCGACGGCGGTGCAACCCTGGGAATGTAAAAACGGATGGGAGATGACGATGGAATGCTGAAACAAGATGCTGGTTCCGCAGCAAGCGCCACAGCGCTTCTCGAAGAATATCGAGCGGGCTCGTCCTTCTTTTTCTCTTCGCCGCAGCGGACCCTGCTGGCGAAGGGGGAATGGGCCAGGCTGCCGGATTACGAGGGACCGGACGGGTTGAAGAGCCTGCCCCGAAGAGCTGCCGAGCTTCTTGCCAGCACCGGGCAGTCCGGACACGGCACATCGGTCGTTGTCGGCGCGGTTCCCTTTGATCACACGAAGCCTGCACAGCTAGTCGTGCCGATGACCATCCAGTGGGCAGGGCCGCTTGGCTTCGATCCGGGCGTTCAGGCTGAACAGCACCCCGCGTCTGCCTTTGAGATGCGCGCGGTTCCGGCACCGGCGGAATATGAGAATGGCGTGAACCGGATTTTGGCGCGTCTTGAACAGGGTGACCTTCGGAAGGTCGTGCTGGCGAGATCGCTGCATCTTACCTCGTCTGCCGCTGTGGATATCCAACAACTGCTTCGCAACCTGGCCCGGCACAATACGCGCGGCTTTACCTTCGCGGCGAATCTGTCGACGGGGGGAGATCACAAGTCTTTGCGAAGCGCAGCGGATGGGAGCGAAGGACCGCGGACGCTGATCGGTGCCAGTCCGGAACTGCTCGTGGCGAAGACAGGACCGTACATCAAGGCCAATCCCTTGGCAGGTTCTGCGGCCCGCAGTGACGATCCCTACGAGGATGAGCGGCGCGCGGCTTCGCTGCTTGCTTCCGCCAAGGACAGACATGAGCATGCGGTGGTCGTCGAAGCAGTCGCCGAAGCGCTCCGTCCCTATTGCAAAAAACTGGACGTTCCCTTGGAACCTTCGCTTGTGCAGACCAACACCATGTGGCATCTTTCCACCGAAATAAACGGGGAGCTTGCCGATCCCTCTACCTCGTCGCTGGAGCTGGCGGCGGCGCTTCACCCGACTCCCGCCGTTTGCGGAACGCCTACCGATCTGGCGCGTGCGGTGATTCAGGAGATGGAGCCGTTTGAGCGGGGCTTCTTTACGGGAATGGTCGGCTGGTGCGATGCAAACGGCGACGGGGAATGGGCGGTCACGATACGCTGCGCAGAAGTGGAAGGCCGCGTGATTCGTCTTTTTGCGGGAGCGGGTATCGTCCCCGGATCGAGTCCGGAGGCAGAACTTTTGGAAACGTCGGCCAAGTTTCGCACCATGCTTCTGGCCATGGGGCTGAACCAGCCGCAGATGGCCGGAAGGAAGGAGGCGTGAGTCATGCTGTCAGGATGCCCAACGTGGCCCAAGGAATTTGCCGATCGATACCGGGCGGCAGGGTGCTGGCGGGGAGAGACGTTTGGAGACATGCTGCGGAAGCGTGCCGCCGCTTACGGGGACCGCATCGCCATCGTCAGCGGTGACAGACGGATCAGCTACGCGGAGCTTGACGTCCGGGCAGACCGTTTGGCGGCGGGGTTCCATGAACGGGGAATCAAGCCGATGGATCGGGTCATTGTGCAGCTTCCCAATATCCCGGAATTTTTTGAAGTGATTTTTGCGCTGTTTCGGCTGGGAGCGCTGCCCGTGTTTGCCCTTCCCCTGCATCGAAAGAGTGAGATTACCTATTTGTGCGAGTTCACCGAAGCGGTTGCGTACGTTATCCCTGACGTCGACTCGGGGTTTGACTATCGCGAGCTTGCCGCTCACGTCAGGGAGAGCGTTCCCACCTTGCGTCACGTGATTGTGGCGGGCGACCCGGGGCAGTTTATCGCGCTGGATGACCTGCGCAGAGATCCCGACAGTCTGCCGGAAGAGCCGAGCGCCAGCGATGTGGCTTTTCTCCAACTGTCCGGCGGGAGCACCGGGCTGCCCAAGCTGATTCCCCGGACTCACGATGACTACATCTACAGTTTGCGGGTGAGCGCCGACATTTGCCACCTCGATGAGAGAAGCGTGTATCTCGCGGTACTGCCTGTCGCCCACAACTTTCCGCTTAGCTCGCCCGGCGTACTCGGGACGCTGTACGCCGGCGGCAGAGTGGTTCTCGCGCGCAGCGCCAGCCCGGACGAGGCGTTCCCTCTCATTGCGCGGGAGCACGTCACGATAACGGCCGTGGTGCCTCCGCTGGCCCTGATCTGGCTGGATGCAGCGGCATCGCGCCGGTACGATCTGTCCAGCCTGCAAGTCCTGCAGGTGGGTGGGGCCAAGTTCGCTGCGGAGGCAGCCAGGATGGTCAAACCGACGATGGGCTGCACCCTGCAGCAGGTGTTCGGGATGGCGGAGGGACTGGTCAATTATACGAGACTGGATGATCCTGAGGAGATCATCGTGAACACACAGGGCAGACCGATGTCGCCGTATGATGAGATTCGTTTGGTTGACGATGATGATTGTGAAGTCGAGCCGGGCCAGGTGGGACATCTTTTGACGCGGGGGCCTTATACCATTCGCGGATATTACAAGGCCGAGGAGCATAACGCCAAGGCGTTCACTGCTGACGGTTTTTACCGCACGGGCGATCTGGCAAGGTGGACCGCAACGGGTCACCTGGTCGTAGAGGGACGTGCCAAGGACCAGATCAATCGGGGCGGTGACAAGGTGGCGGCTGAAGAAGTGGAGAACCATCTCCTCGCTCATCCCGGCGTACACGACGCGGCCGTGGTCGCCATGCCGGACGAGTATCTGGGCGAGCGCACGTGCGCCTTCGTTATTCCGCATCATCCGTCTCCCACAGCAGCCGAACTCAAAGCCTTCCTGAGAGAGCGAGGATTGGCGGCTTACAAGATTCCGGATCGAGTGGAATTCGTCGATTCGTTTCCCCAGACGGCAGTCGGCAAGGTAAGCAAAAAAATGCTGCGTGAACTCATTGCCCAACAGCAGCAGTTGCGAACGCACCATCACAAGTAAGGGAGGAGATAGTATGGCGATTCCTGCCATATTGCCGTATCCGATGCCTGTAGAGTCTGACCTGCCGGTGAACAGGGTGGCGTGGACACCTGATCCGAAACGAGCGGTTCTGCTGATTCATGACATGCAGCAGTATTTTCTGAATGCGTTCACCGTCACGGAGTCCCCGGTCGTGGAGCTTCTGGCCAACATTCGGAAGCTCCGAACCTATTGCGCCGAGCAGGGGATCCCCGTCGTCTACTCGGCGCAGCCTGACAGACAGTCCCCTGAGCAGCGCGGACTTCTGCAGGATTTCTGGGGGCCGGGGCTTAATGAATGCCCCGATCAGAAGAACATCGTGGAGGAGCTTGCGCCGGGCGAGCATGATCTGGTTCTGACCAAATGGCGGTACAGCGCCTTTCAAAAGACCGATCTGCTGGAGATTTTGCAGCAGCGCGGCCGGGATCAGCTTATCGTGTGCGGCATCTACGCCCATATCGGCTGCCTGATGACCGCGTGCGAAGCGTTCATGAAGGATGTGCAGCCCTTCTTCGTGGCCGATGCGGTAGCGGATTTCTCTTTGGAGAAGCACAGGATGGCGCTGACCTACGCGGCTGAGCGCTGCGCGGTCACCATAACGACGCAGCGTCTGATCGATATGCTGAGAGGAGGGCGGACTGCAGCGCCGGACGTCCGTGAGGGTGACCGCCAGCCGTTCACGCGGGAATCCATCCGCGAGCAGGTGGCCGGGCTTCTCCAGGAGCTGCCGGCAAACATTGCGGAAAACGACGACCTGATTAACGTGTGGGGGCTTGATTCCGTCAGGATCATGACCCTGGTGGAGAGATGGCGCCGCAGCGGTGCGGAGGTGACCTTTGTGGAACTGGCTGAGCGGCCGACACTGGCCGATTGGTGGGGGCTGTTGTCCTCACGAATGAGGCAGGCTTTGCCCAATGAGGATTATTTTGCAGTATGAAGGAGGTGGTTATCATGCCGGACCATCAGGATGTACGCTGGCCCTTGTCGGGTGCGCAGAGCGGCATTTGGTTCGCACAGCAGCTCGACCCGGAGAATCCGATCTTCAACACCGCCGAATGCATCGAAATCCATAGCCCCGTCGATCCCGCGCTCTTCGAGGCTGCCTTGCGCCAAGCCGTGACGGAGGCGGAAACGCTGCATGTGCGCTTCGGTGAGGATTGGAACGGACCCTGGCAGACCATCTGCCCGTCTGTCGACTGGCCGCTGCATGTCGTAGACGTCAGCGGCCAGGAAAACCCGCAGGAAGCGGCGGAAACATGGATGAAGCATGATCTGGCCCAACCGGTTGATCTGATCCGTGGTCCCCTGTTTACAGAAGCGTTGTTGAAATTGGCGCCTGACCGGTTCTGCTGGTATCAGCGCATCCATCATATTGCGATCGATGGCTTCGGCTTTTCGCTTTTGGCGCGAAGGGTGGCACACATTTATACGGCTCTTGTCCATGACCGGCCGTTCGACGAGGGAGCCTTTGGTCCTTTTCAGTCCATCCTGCAGGAAGAGGCGGCCTATCGCACTTCGGAGCAAATGGAGCGGGATCGGCAATTTTGGCTGTCACGCTTCGCCGATGAACCGGAGGTGGTCAGTCTGGGAGACAGGGCGGCGAGGACCTCCCGAAGCTTTTTGCGCCAGTCGGCTCAGCTTCCGCCAACCAGCATGGCTGGGCTGCAGGCGCTGGCAAGCCAGGCGGGGACAAACTGGTCTGACGTCGTGATTGCCGCTGCGGCGGCTTACGTCCAGCGGATGACCGGCGCGAACGATGTGATTCTCGGCTTGCCCATGATGTGCCGTCTTGGCTCTGCATCGCTGCGCGTTCCGGGGATGGTCATGAATGTACTGCCGCTGCGGTTGACGGTACGCCCGGACATGAGTCTGGCCGCTCTCCTGCAGCAGGTCTCGCAGGAAATCCGCGAGATCAGGCGGCATCAGCGCTACCGGCATCAAGATCTGCGACGTGACCTGAAACTGCTGGGGGACAACCGGCGATTGTTCGGTCCCCTGGTGAATGTGATGCCGTTTGACTATGATCTGCGCTTCGCCGGGCATCGCGCGACAACGCGCAATCTGTCGGCCGGCCCCGTGGACGACCTGTCGATAAACGTGTACCACAGATCAGACGGCAGCGGGCTGCAGTTCGATTTCGACGCCAATCCCGCGATTTACGGCGCCGACGAGCTGGCGGCTCATCAGCGGCGCTTTCTTTGTTTCCTGGACAATCTTGCGTCGACCGATCCCGGCCAGCCGGTCTCGCAGATTGATTTGCTCCTGCCCGAGGAACGCCGGCAGGTGCTGATCGAGTGGAATGAAACCGCTCATGACCTGCCGAAGACCAGCGCGCACGAGCTGTTCGAGGAACAGGCCGCCCGCACTCCCGAGGCTGCCGCCGTGGTGTTTGAAGGCGCTTCGCTCAGCTATGCCGAGCTGAACAAACGGGCAAACCGGCTTGCCCATCTGCTGATGGCGCATGGTGTCGGACCGGAGCGTGTGGTTGCGCTTGCGCTGCCGCGTTCGCTGGAGATGGTCGTCGCCATACTGGCGGTACACAAGGCGGGAGCGGCGTATCTGCCGCTGGATCCGGACTTTCCGTCCGACCGGCTTGCCTATATGCTGGAGGACGCCAGGCCCGTATGCCTCATAACGGTCAGGCAGGTTGCCTCCAAGCTGCCGGATTGTGGTGCGGCCCCCAGGCTCGTGCTTGATGAGCCCGGAACCATCGACAGGCTGATGCAGCAAGCCGATCGCAATCCCGGCAATGCCGACCGCTCAGGCTGCTTGTCGCCTCTCACCCCTGCCTATGTGCTGTACACCTCCGGTTCGACCGGAAGACCCAAGGGGGTCATGGTCACGTTTGGCAATCTGACCAACCTGCTCCTGGCGATGCAGGACCGGTTTGCGCTGGACGAGCGGGATCGGTTGCTGTCGGTTACCACCATTTCGTTTGACATATCGGTTCTGGAGCTGTACCTGCCTCTCACGAGAGGGGCCCGCGTTGTCATCGCCTCGAAGGAAACGATCATGGACCCGCCGGTTCTGGCGAGAATGATCCACGAGACGGGCACGACGATCATGCAGGCCACACCGACCCTGTGGTACGAGCTGGCAGCAAGCAAGCCCGACAAATTCGACGGCCTCCGCATCATCACGGGAGGCGAGGCGTTTCCCAGCGGGCTCAAGCTCGCCCTGCAGGAACTGGGCTGCCGCGTCCATAATCAATACGGCCCGACGGAAACCACCATTTATTCCACCGCCATGCTCCTTGGCGATGAGCGCGCAGGGACGCCCCCCATTGGCAGGCCGATTTGGAATACGCGGGTGTATGTGCTGGATGCCGGACTGAAGCCCGTTCCGCCGGGAGTGGTGGGGGAGCTGTATATTGCCGGTGCCGGCTTGGCTCGTGGCTACCTGGGACGGCCGGAACTGACGGCAGAGCGCTTCGTTGCGGACCCATTCGGCCCGCCGGGCACCCGGATGTACCGCACGGGAGATCTCGTGAGATGGCTGCCGGACGGTTCCCTGGAGTACGTGGGCCGCGTCGATCATCAGGTCAAGATTCGCGGGTTCCGGATTGAACTCGGCGAGATCGAGTCTCTCCTTTCCCGGCATCCTGCGATCGCGCAGGTTGCGGTCGTCGCCCGTGAAGACCAGCCTGGGGACAAGCGTCTGGTGGCGTATGTGGTCCCGCATTCTCCCGCAGGTGCAGACCCAGCCGAGCTTCGCCGTTATGTCGCCGATGAACTGCCCGATTACATGATCCCGTCCGCGTTTGTCGAACTCGCCGAAATGCCCTTGACTCCGAACAAGAAAATTGATCGCAAAGCGCTTCCCGCGCCTGATCTCCATACGGTTACAGGGCGCGGCCCGAGGACTCCGCAGGAAGAGATGCTGTGCGACCTGTTCGCCGAGGTGCTCGGCCTGGCTCATGTGGGGATCGACGAGGACTTCTTTGTGCTGGGCGGTCATTCCCTGCTTGCCGGACGGGTGATCGCCCGTATCCGGGATGTCTTCGGTGTCGAATTGAGCATTGGCAGCCTCTTCGAATCGCCCACGGTTGCGGGGCTCGTCAAGCGGCTCGATCATGCGCGGGATGCCAGACCGCCTGTACGGCCGGTCGCGCGTCCGGAGGCAGTACCGCTTTCGTTTGCCCAGCGCCGCTTGTGGTTCCTGTATCGACTGGATGGACCGAATCCGACCTATAATATTCCGCTCGTAGCCCGCCTGTCCGGTGAACTGGACTGCAAGGCGCTGGAGGAGGCGCTTGGCGATGTTGTAGCTCGCCATGAAACCCTGCGCACCGTTTTTCCCGACAGGATGGGTGCGTCGCATCAGCTCATCCTGGACGCCGACGACGCCCGACCTGCGCTGATTCTAACGGAAACGAGCGAGGCTGAACTGCCCGGTCTTTTGGCCGACGCTGTGCGCTACAGCTTCCAGCTTTCGTCAGAGCCTTCGATTCACGCCCAATTGTTCGTACTCGGCCCGAACGAGTATGTGCTGCTGCTGCTCCTGCACCATATCGCCGGGGATGGCTGGTCGCTGACCCCGTTGGCCCGCGATCTCTCCACCGCCTACGCTGCCCGCTGCCGGGGGGAGCTCCCGTCATGGTCGCCGCTGCCGGTACAGTATGCGGATTATGCGGTCTGGCAGGAGCGGCTTCTGGGGAGCGAGCGCGATCCCGACAGTCTGATTGCCAGACAGCTTGCGTTCTGGACGCGGACACTTGCGAACCTGCCGGATCAGTTGGAACTGCCGAGCGATTATCCGAGACCGGCAGAAGCCAGCTACCGAGGCGGTGTCATCCCGTTCCACATCAGCCGGAAGCTGCACGGCCAACTGCTGGCGATTGCCCGTGAATGCAGGGCGAGCCTGTTCATGGTACTGCAGTCCGCCCTCGCCGCTCTTCTCACCCGGCTCGGCGCAGGCACCGATATCCCGATCGGCAGTCCGATTGCCGGGCGGAGCGACGATGCGCTGGACGGCCTTGTCGGATTGTTCATCAACACGCTGGTGCTTCGTACCGACACGTCCGGAAACCCCAGCTTCCGCGAACTGCTTGCCAGAGTCCGTGAGGTGAATCTGGCTGCGTACGAGCATCAGGACCTGCCCTTCGAACGGCTGGTTGAGGTTCTGAACCCCGTCCGGTCCCGGTCCAGGCACCCGCTTTTTCAGATCATGCTGGTGCTCCAAAACACGCCCGATGCCGCGTTGGAACTGCCGGGTGTGGAAAGCAGCCTGCAGATTGAAAGTGCGGGCACGGCCAAGTTCGATCTGACGGTGGAACTGAAGGAGCGCCGTTCTCCGGATGGCACCCCTGCGGGTCTGGATGGAATCTTGGAATACAGCGCGGATCTGTTCAAGCGCAGTACGGCCGAAGCGATGGCGGACCGATTCCTGCGGGTGCTGGAGGCTGTGGCCACTGATCCGGGCAAATCGATCGGGGAACTTGATATTCTGGCCCCGGAAGAGCGCCAAAGCATGCTGCAGGAATGGAGCGCGGCTGTGAACGAGGTGCCGCAGGCAGCGCTGCCGGACCTGTTCGAGGCACAGGCTGCCCGAAGCCCTGAGGCCGTGGCCGTCGTCCATGAGGATGTCTCCCTGAGCTACGAGGAGCTGAACACCCGGGCGAACCGGCTCTCGCATCTGCTGATGGCAGAGGGGGTCGGTCCGGAGCAGATTGTGGCCCTGGCGCTACCGCGGTCTGTAGAGATGGTCGTCGGCGTGCTGGCCGTGCTGAAGGCCGGAGCCGCCTACCTGCCTCTCGATCCGGATTATCCGGCAGACCGGCTGGCTTATATGCTGAAGGACGCAGGGCCGGTTTCCATCATTACGAGCACGCAGGTGGTCTCCAGACTGCCTGATACAGGCGATCTGCCCCGGATCGTGCTGGATGAGCCGGAGACTCTGGAGCGGCTCGGGCAGCATTCCCCTGCCAATCCCGGTGACCGTGAACGCAGAGGGCGCCTGTCTCCACATAGCCCTGCGTATATCATCTACACCTCGGGCTCCACGGGAAGGCCCAAAGGCGTCGTCATCCCTCATCAGAATGTGGTGAGATTGTTTGCTTCTACCGATCACTGGTTCTGCTTTGGCTCCGACGATGTGTGGACGTTGTTCCATTCCTATGCCTTCGACTTCTCCGTGTGGGAGATTTGGGGAGCGCTTCTGCATGGCGGCCGTCTTGTTGTGGTGCCCCATGCGATCAGCAGGTCGCCGGGAGAGTTCCTCCGGCTTCTCGTGCAAGAGGGCGTGACGGTTCTGAATCAGACGCCGTCAGCCTTCTATCAATTGATGCAGGCGGACCGGGAACATCCTGACCTGGGCCAGATGCTCTCCTTGCGCTTCGTGATCTTCGGCGGCGAGGCGCTGGAACTGGGACGTCTGGCGGACTGGTATCAGCGCCATCCGGATGATGCTCCCAAGCTGATCAACATGTACGGCATCACCGAGACGACCGTGCATGTCAGCTACATGGAGCTTGACCGTCACCGCGCTGCCTCCGGGGCCACCAGCCTCATCGGCCGCCCGATACCCGATCTTCGGGTGTATGTGTTGGATGATTCGCTGAAGCCTGTTCCGCCGGGAGTAACGGGGGAGATGTATGTTGCCGGTGCCGGACTGGCCCGCGGTTATGGGGGACGACCGGATTTGACGGCTGAGCGGTTTGTTGCCGATCCGTTCGGTCCCCCCGGTACGAGGATGTATCGAACCGGAGATCTTGCCAAGCGGCTCGGCGACGGTTCCCTGGAGTATTGGGGCCGTGCTGACCAGCAGGTGAAGATTCGGGGGTTCCGCATCGAACCGGGCGAGATCGAGGCCGTGCTTGCCAGACATCCCGCAGTGGCCCAGGTGGCGGTCGTGGTGCGGGAGGATCAGCCGGGAGACAAACGCCTGGTGGCTTACGTGGTTCCGGCCCCGGACGCAAGCGCCGAACCTGCTGTACTGCGCCGGTATGCTGCCTCCAGCCTGCCTGAATACATGGTGCCGTCAGCGATCGTGGAAATGGACGCCCTGCCGCTTACGCCGAATGGCAAGCTGGACCGCAAGGCGCTCCCGGCGCCTGATTTCTCCCTGACCCCTGACGGGCGAGGCCCCAGAACTCCGCAGGAAGAGGTCTTGTGCGATTTGTTCGCCGAGGTGCTGGGATTGCAGCGCGTGAGTATTGATGACAGCTTTTTCGAGCTGGGGGGCCATTCGCTGCTGGCCGTTCGCCTGATGAGCCGCATCCGCGAGGCCATGGGCCGAGAAATCGGCATCGGCGTCCTGTTTGAAGCGCCTACCGTTGCCGGTCTCGCTGAAAGGCTCGACATGGACGCGGGCCAAAGCGCGCTCCAGGTGCTGCTGCCGCTCCGCGCCCACGGAGAGCAGCTTCCGCTGTTCTGCGTGCATCCTGCGGGCGGACTCAGTTGGTGCTATGCCGGGCTGATGAAACATCTCGGCATGGAATATCCGATCTATGGCCTGCAGGCCCGCGGCATTGCCCAGCCCGAGGAGATTCCGAAAACGTTGGGGGAGATGACGGCCGATTATCTTCAACATATCCGTTCGGTTCAGCCTGCCGGCCCGTATCGGCTGCTGGGCTGGTCGTTTGGCGGCAATGTGGCGCATGCCATGGCCGTGCAGCTTCAGAAAGAGGGGGAAGAGGTCTCGTTTCTTGCCATGCTGGATTCGTACCCCAGCCATCTCCTGCCGCTTCGCGGAGAACCGGATGAGGAGGAGGCCCTGATCGCGCTGCTTGCCTTGGGCGGCTACGATCCGGACAGCCTGGGTGACGTCCCGCTCAACATGGCCAGCGCGCTCGAGATTCTCCGCAGCGACGCCAGCGCACTGGCCAGCCTGGATGAAGCGACCATCATGAATCTGAAACAGACGTATGTGAACTCGGTCCGCATTCTGGGCGCGTATGTTCCGGAGCGATTCGAGGGAGATCTTCTGTTTTTCCGATCAACGATCATCCCGGACTGGTTTGATCCGATCGAACCGGACATGTGGATACCCTATGTAAGCGGACGGATCGAACGGCATGATATCGCGTGCCGGCACAAGGATCTGTGTCAGCCCGGACCGCTTGCCGAGATCGGCCGGATTCTTGCGGCCAAGCTGCAGGCCATGAATCGTCCGGCATCCGGACACTCGAGGAGGGAATGAATCGATGACCAATCCTTTTGAAAAAGCGGACGGCGCCTTTCTGGTGCTGATCAATGACGAGGGGCAGTATTCCCTGTGGCCGGCATTCATCACAGTGCCCGAAGGCTGGACCGTTGTGCTGGGGCCAGAGACGCGTCAGGAATGCCTGGACTACATCCGGTCGCAATGGACGGACCTGCGGCCCCGAAGCCTGCAAGCCGCGGCAGAGTCTGTTGCCGGGCAGAGGCAATGAACGCACGTCTGAATCCGAAAGCAGTCGTGAGCGTCGTATACGTGGCGGCCATGTTCATGGTCGCCATGGACGCCACCGTCTTACACGTCGCGCTTAGGACCATCAGCCAGGAACTCCAGGTTCCGCCAGCCGCTTCGAGCGCGCTCAACGTCGGCTATCTGGTGAGCCTCGCCGTATTCCTTCCGGTGGCGGGCTGGCTTGGAGACAGATGGGGGACCAAGCGGATTGTATTGCTGGCGCTGGGCGTGTTTACAGGAGCCTCCGCGCTGTGCGGATTTGCCGACAGTCTGGCTTCGTTGACCGTATATCGCGTCCTCCAAGGCGCAGGCGGCGGCGTGCTTACTCCTGTTGGAATGGCGATGCTGTTCAGGACCTTTCCTCCACACGAGCGGGCCAAGGTATCCCGGGCCTTGGTGCTCCCCATTGCGGTAGCACCTGCGCTGGGGCCGATTTTGAGCGGGTTCATGGTGGACCAGTTTTCCTGGCGGTGGATCTTCTATGTGAATCTTCCGATCGGAATTCCGGCCTTGCTGTTTGGGATGAAGTATCTGAAGGAGCACGTGGAGCCTGAGGCGGGGCACCTGGATGTTCCAGGCTTCCTGCTGTCCGCGCCCGGCTTGGCCATGGTGATGTATGCGCTCAGTCAGGGGCCGATGAGAGGCTGGGATTCCCCTGTGATACTGGGCACGGGGATCGTGGGTCTGATCCTTGTCGCCGCTTTTGTCGGTGTCGAGCTGCGCGTGAAACAGCCGATGCTCGATCTGCGGTTGCTGGGCGACCGGCTGTTTCGGTCTGCAGGTATCGTCGCCATGTTCTCGGCAGCCGGGCTGATGGGCATGCTCTATGTATTCCCGCTGATGTATCAGCACGTTCTTCACGCATCGGCACTCGATACCGGTCTGGCCACCTTTCCGGAGGCGCTTGGATTGATGCTGGCCTCCCAGCTTGTGCCCTGGTCCTATTCGAGGCTTGGACCGAGACGCGTAATCGTCATGGGGTTGTTGTGCACGGCTGCAATATTCATCGTGCTGAGTCAGGTCGGTCATGGCACCAGCCCGTAGCTGATCCGCCTCCTTTTGTTCGGCGTCGGCGTCTTCCTGGGCCATACGGTCGGAGCGGTGCAGATCGCTTCCTTCGCCAACATTCCCCCGTCTTCCATGGGGCGCGCCTCCACCTGGTTCACTGTTCAAAACAGGCTTGGTTCGGCGACAGGCGTGGCGCTGCTTTCCGTCATCCTTGCCGCAGTGGGTACCAGCACGGCGGACGCTGCCGGGGGCCTTGAACCGAATCTGACGGCGTACCGTTCCGCTCTGCTCGGCGCAGCGGGCTTCCTGCTGATTGGCCTGTGCTTTGCGCTGGGGATCCGGGACGAAGATGCCGCTTCCACCATCCGAAAGCGTTCAACGGTCAAGCCGACCGCAGAACGGTCCGTTCACACGGAAGGATGACGGGGCTGCCGGTGTGAACGCAGCAAATGCAAAGGGAACAGCCGGTTGCCCAGGCAATCCGGCTGTTTTGCATCTCGCTACAGGAGGGTTTCGTACAGGGTCGATAGGGAGACGTGCTGGATGTGATCAGGGAGCGCAGCCATATACGAGCAGGCCGACAGGATGTGCTCCCGGTCCAATCTGAAGCTGGTAAAGTGGAAACCGTCCGCCTCCGGGGAGTACCACTCCTTTTCGTTGGCACACACCACGGAAAAGGAATCAAGGGGAATGGACAAGCCCTTGCCCACCGCTTTCACATAGCTTTCCTTCAAAGTCCATACGTGAAAGAAATACGCCAGCCGGGCATCCCCGGTTTTGGAGGCAAGAATCCGGTTCTCTTGAGGAGTAAAGAGATGGTCGGCGATGTGCAGATCCATGCGCACGATTCGCTCCACATCAATGCCCGGACAAGAACGGCTGTCGCCCCAGATCATGGCAATCCAGTTCCCGGAGTGGGAGAGATTGAACCCCACATCCGGGTTGTTTTGCAAAAACGGCTTTCCATATGAATTGTAGACAAAATGAAGCGCATCGGGGGTCACACCGATATGCTCGGAGAGGGTTGAGCGGACCAGCACCTCGCCCAGCAAGGAGCGGTAAGCGTCCTCCTTGCGAACAAACCGCACGATTTTCTGTCTTCTTTCCGCGGAAACCCTGGACAGGAACAGGTCCACATAGTCCGGCGGCAGGTCTGCCGGGATGCGTACGACCCGAATGGACAGCATGATGGATCACCTGCGCTTTCTGTTTCCGGCGGATCGCCATACCCCTTACAGCCACGTTGATTTTTCTTCCGCCGGCATTCGGTCTGTAGGGGGGACATCCGCTTCCGGATATCCGATGAACAGCGTCCCGATCACTTTTTTGTTCTACGGCGCGCCGAGGAAGCGGTGGAAAAAGGGAAACATGCAAAGCGTTCACGCGGTGCCACAAATGGAAAAACATGATAAAATAATCCTGTTTTTTGAAAGAGGGAAAAAAGTTTCGGAACAGGTGAAGGTAGAGATGAGAATGGGGAAATGGCTAGCAACCATGGTTTTGCTCGGCGTGCTTGTCCTGCCGGCGCAACTGGCCGCGCAGGGAGCGCCGCAGACGAAGGATGTATCCGCGAGCGTGATGGCGGGAAGCAAGAAGGTTTCCACGTCCGCCGGAAGCCGAACCGTCCAGTTCGTCACGATCAACCTCAACGATCCCCGGCTGGAAGTCCGTCCGGTTCTGGCGCGGGACGAGCTGGGCAGGACGGAAAGCCTGGCGGGGATGGCGAAACGAACGGGGGCATTGGCCGCCATTAACGGATCGTTTTTCATGGCCTACAACAAGGGGGACTACAAGCCGCCCTGGGGGTTGATCGTCATTGACTACGAGAAGAAACACGACGGCGTCAGCGGGTCGTCCATCGGATTCAACGGAAACGCCCTGCCGGTGATCGACCGTTCCTCCCGGTTTGATGCGGATTCGTTTCAACATGTCACCAGTGCGGGCCCCACGTTGGTGAAAGACGGTAAAATCGTCGTCAATCCGGTCGCGGAGGGAATGAACGATCCGAAGCTGACCAAGGCAAGCGGACAGCGTTCGTTCATTGGCTACACGGCGAACCATCAACTGGTGATGGGAACGGTCCCCAACGTCACCCTGGCCCAATTGGCCGGCATCTGCCAGTCGATGGGACTGGTGGCGGCGATGAACCTGGACGGCGGAGCGTCGTCCGGCCTTTACGCGCATGGAAAGCTGCTGACGGCGCCGGGCAGGGAATTGAGCAACGCCCTGGTGGTCGTCCCCCGAAAAGCCGCCCCCATCCAGGTCATGCGGCAAACAGAGCGGATTTCCTTCCTCACTCCGCCCGTACTGATACGCGGGAGCATCTACGTTCCGACCGCGGAGGCCTTCGAGAAACTGGGGGCGGCCGTTCACGTTGACCAGCAGGACGGCGCACTGGTGGCAGCCAAAGAGGGAACGGTCATCCGAATAACGAAACAGGGGAAGGTTTTCCGGGATGGAAAGGCGGTCCCCCTTTTGGTAGAAAAGAGAATGATTGCCGGCACGGAGATGGTCCCGCTCCGGCTGGTGGCGGAGCTGCTGGATGGGGAAATCGAGTGGGATCAGCAGAAACGCATCGCAACCATTCGGAAGAAAGGAGGCGCGCCGTCTCCATAAAGGTCCGGTCAGGTTGCCGGGGGGCATCCCCCGGCTCGGACTGAGGACAAACCGAGGGGAGCGGAGGAGAAGCATGCTGCCAGGCGGAGCGACTTGCGAAGCTCTACCGGGCGGAGCGGCGGTCTGCGCGAAAACGGAGCGCCCCCTCTGTACAAGGACTACCGGGCCTGACCGTTTGTTTCTGGTGCCTGTTTCCGTTCCTCTTTGGATGTCGCGATTGCAATGATATCCTTTGCCAATGCGGTCATGGTTTTTCCGTCTTCACTCTGATCGCATTCGGCCCAGTTGAACTCACGAATGGCCCCGTTATCGTCAACAACTCCATGGTCCCGGTATTTCCCGTACAACCCGTCAGTGTGTACTGCAGCAGCGTATCGGTTTCCTTCCGTTCCAGCGCATCGCAGAAATAGGTTGCAACTTCTCCTTTGCCGAACTGATCTTCCGTACTATCCAGGCAAAATTCAATTTTTTTATTTTGATAGGACAAGTCATGGAAGATGGGATCGCCTTCGATGGTGTATCGGATCAACCGCAGCGTCGCAGGTTGATTGCGGGATACGCTGGCAATAAATTCGTCCATTTTTTCCAAATGTGTTACGCCGCCGTGCATATCAATCACGTCCCCATTTTCCGGACGAACGTGACTGCTGCACCCCAGCATGAGCAGGCAGATGAACACCCACAGAACAAACGCCGTTCGTTTCGGGAGTTTTACGGACATCCCGGTCCCCCCTCGTCTTCGTCAAACGTCGAGTTGAAACGTTTTTTACGTTGACGCGTGCATGCCACAAAACGTTTCGAGGAGGCGGGCTACAGGGAAATCCGCGTGTTGGCAAAGAAGTCGTCGATCGCAAAGGAAACGGCGCCAAATACGGCCGAATGCATGTTCAGGCCGGAAAACTGGATCCGAAGCTGCTTGCGACTGTACGCAAGCGACCGGTTTTCCACGACCCGTGTGATCGGGTTGATCAGCCACTTTTCCGCGGAGGTCATTCTGTTGCCGATCACGATCAGTTCCGGGTTGAACGTGTTGATGATCGTCGTGAGACCGAGGCCGATGTATTCGCCCACCTGGTTGAACAGATTGATCACCTCGTGATGGCCTTCATCGGCCAGCGTGACAAGATGGGCGAGCGTGATCTCCGGTTCGTTCGGGGCCGGGGGAATCGCCAGGGCTTTCGCCTGTTCGAGCAGAGCGTTTTCAGAGGCGTACAGCTCCCAGCATCCCCGGTTGCCGCAGCGGCACTTTTTGCCGTTGGGCTCGATCGGAATGTGCCCCATTTCACCGGCAAACCCGCTGCATCCCTTGTACAGCTCGTTGTTGATGATGATCCCCGTACCGATCCCGATCCCCAGGCTGACGTAGACGGAGTGGGCAATCCCTTTGCCGACGCCGAATATCTTTTCCCCCATCGCGCCTGCCTTCGCTTCGTTGTTGATCGTGACCGGCAGTTGAAAGTGACCTTGGATGATGCTCTTCACATCGACGTTTTCCCATCCCAGATTGGGCGCGAACAAAATCTGCCCATGCTCGTCGACGATGCCCGGCACGGCGATGCCAATCCCGACAATGCCGTATTTGCTGGGCGGCGCTTGATCGATCAGGGCCTGGATCGTTTGCTTGAGCAGGTCAACAATGTTCTCAAACGAGAGGTTCGCAATCGTCAGCATCGTTTCCTGCACGATATTCCCCTGCAGATCGGTGAGCACGGCGAGCAGGTAGTTGACGCCGATGTCCACGCCGATGGCATGGCCCGCGGTCGTGTTGAACAAAAGCATGAGCGGTCTGCGCCCGCCCTTGGACTGCCCCAAACCGATCTCGTACGCAAACTCCTCCTGAATCAATTCATTGACAAGCGACGATACCGTTGATTTATTCAGGCCGGTTACTTCCGAAATTTGCGCCCGCGAAATGGGGCCATTCTTTTTAATCGTCTCCAGCACGATCGATTTGTTGATCTTTTTCACCAGAAATTGGTCGCCAGTTTGCAGCATGTATCTCACCACTTTGTTTATCGGATATACCAATTATACATGAAAATTTTCCAAAAATCACGTTGATTGTGCGAAAATGACATACATTTCAGCAAAAATCCTCTTGTATTCCCTTGTATTCCGTTGATTCGCCCGATGATTCGCCGTCGCTAGACAATCACGAAAATTTTATTAGTTTGTCGGTTGAACAAAGTAAAGGTGGATGATATGATAAGGGTACACATTCGCGAAAAATTGGGAAAAAGGGGAATCGTCATGAAGAAAAGGGGCAGATTGTTGTCTGGTGCAGTGAGTCTTTTCCTGTTGGCCTTTGCCGTCGCGGGCTGCGGCCAGGATGCGCGGCCGCAAACTGAAAGCGCTGCCAAACCGGGCGAATCGCAAAGCCAGCAAGCGGCGGCGGGCAAAGTCATCAAGATCGGTCTTTCCATTGATGACCTGCGGCTGGAAAGATGGCAGCATGACCGGGACATTTTCATCGAAAAGGCAAAGGAGCTGGGAGCCGAAGTGGACGTGCAGTCGGCCAACGGCGATGACGCCACACAGTTGGCCCAGGTGGAAAACATGCTGTCGAAAGGCGTCGACGTGATCGTCATCATTCCGCACAACTCCGAAGCGATGGCAGCGGCAGTGGACGCGGCCCGAAAGGAAAACGTTCCGGTATTGGCCTATGACCGTCTCATCACCAATTCCGACGTGTCCGCCTATGTCACCTTCGACAACGTGCGCGTTGGCGAGATGCAGGCCGAATCCCTGACCAAGCTGGTCCCCAAAGGGAACTACTTCCTGCTGGGCGGTTCGCCCACCGACAACAACGCGAAGCTTTTCCGCAAAGGGCAGATGAACATCATTCAGCCGTTGGTGGACAAGGGAGACATCAAAATTGTCGGCGACCAGTGGGCAAAAGACTGGCAGGCGGACGCCGCGCTGCAGATTATCGAAAACGCTCTCACGTCGACCCACAACAACATCGATGCCATCGTCGCGTCCAATGACAACACGGCGGGCGGCGCCATTCAGGCCCTGGCGGCGCAGGGATTGGCCGGCAAGGTTGCCGTTTCCGGCCAGGATGCCGACCTCGCCGCCGTCCAGCGGATCGTGGAAGGCAAGCAAACGATGACCGTCTACAAGCCGATCAAGGCGATCGCGACCAAATCGGCGGAAGTGGCCGTAAAATTGGCCAAAGGCGAAAAGATTGAAGCGACGACCACGATGAACAACGGCAAAGTGGACGTGCCGACGATTCTGCTCGATCCCATCCAGGTCGACAAGAACAACGTGATGGAGACGATCATCAAGGACGGGTTCCATTCGTTTGAAGACGTGTATAAAAACGTTCCGGAAGACCAGCGTCCGAAACGGTAGCCAGGTCATCAGCAGGGGGAGCCTGCCTTCCCCCTGCTCCCAACCATCTTCGGGGGTGATAGCATGTATGCGCTGGAAATGAAATCGATCACCAAGGAGTTTCCCGGCGTTCGCGCGCTTGACCGCGTCACCTTTTCCGTAAAAAAGGGGGAAATTCATGCGCTGTGCGGCGAAAATGGCGCAGGCAAGTCAACCTTGATGAAAGTGTTGAGCGGGGTGTACCCCGACGGCACGTTTACGGGGGACATCATCGTCAACGGCCGGAAGCAGCGTTTCAAAAGCATCAAGGATTCGGAGAAGGCGGGCATCGCCATCATTTATCAGGAGCTGGCGCTCGTCAAAGAGATGACGGTCGGGGAAAACATCTTTCTCGGAAACGAACCGAAAACGTTTGGCGTGATCGACTGGGATACCCTTTACCTCGAGGCGAGAAAATGGCTGAAATCGGTTGGGCTTGAGATCAATCCGGAAACAAAAGTGAAGAATCTGGGCATTGGCCAGCAGCAGCTCGTGGAAATTGTAAAGGCGCTGGCAAAGAACAGCGACATCATCATTCTGGATGAACCGACCGCGGCGCTGACGGAAGCGGAAGTATCGCTGTTGATGGAGATGCTGCGGCAGCTGCGGAAAAAAGGCGTCACCTGCATTTACATCTCGCACAAGCTGAACGAAGTTATGTCCCTCGCCGATTCCGTCACGGTCTTGCGGGACGGCAAAACGGTCGCGACTCACCCGATCGGAGAGCTGACGGAAGAGAAAATCATTTCGCTGATGGTGGGACGGACGTTGACGGAACTCTTCCCGTACGAGCCAAAGCAGCGGGGCGAAAAAGTGCTGGAGGTAAAAAACTTCTCCGTCTACAGTCCGTACCAGAACAAACAGGTCGTCCGGGACGTGTCTTTCTCGCTCCACAAGGGAGAGATTCTGGGCATCGCAGGCTTGATGGGAGCGGGACGGACAGAGCTGTTTACCAGCATTTTCGGCGCGTACGAGGGGAAGAAGCAGGGCGAAATCCGGATCGACGGAAGGCCGGTAATTATCAAAACCCAGCGGGATGCCATCGAGAGCGGGATCGCGTACGTCTCGGAAGACCGGAAAAAATACGGGCTGGTCCTCGACATGAGCGTCCGGAAAAACGCGACGCTGGCGGCACTGGACAAAATGATCAGGAACGGCGTCATCGATGAAGCGGCAGAGGTGAGCACGGTCAACCGTTTCATCGAAAAATTGAAGGTTAAAACGCCCGGCCTGGAAGCAACCGTGAACAACTTGAGCGGGGGAAACCAGCAAAAGGTGGTTCTCAGCAAGTGGCTGATGAACGAGCCGAAAATCCTGATTCTCGATGAGCCGACACGCGGCATCGATGTGGGCGCAAAATACGAAATTTACAAACTGATCAACGAATTGGTTCGGCAGGGAATGGCCGTCGTCATGATTTCGTCCGAACTGCCCGAAGTGCTGGGCATGTCGGATCGCATTCTGGTCATGGCGGAAGGGAGGATCGTCGGCGAATTGACGCACGAGGACGCAACGCAGGAAAAGGTCATGATGTACGCAACCGGGGGTGGGGCAAGTGGAAAAACAGAAGCTGTCCTTTCGATTTGACATTCGCGCATACACGCTGGTCATCGCGCTGATTTTCATCGCAGTCCTGTTCACGGTGCTGACGGACGGCGGATTTCTGACCTCGCGCAATCTGTCCAACCTGTTCCGGCAGATGTCCGTGATTTCCATTCTGGCGATCGGCATGACGCTTGTCATCGTGGCGGCGCAGATTGACCTGTCGGTTGGATCGATTGTCGGGCTGACCGGCGGGATCGCGGCAATTCTCCAGGTGTGGTACGACTGGGGAACGGTTCCGGCGGTGCTGGTCGCGATCCTGGCCGGAGCCGCCATCGGGCTCCTGCAGGGGTGGCTGGTCGCCTACAAGGCTGTGCCCGCCTTCATCGTCACGTTGGGCGGGATGATGGTGTGGCGCGGGGTGCTGCTTGGTGTCAGCAAAGGGGAAACCGTGGCCCCTTTGCACGAGAGTTTTGTGCAGATTGGCCAAAGCTATCTGCCCTATGTGTGGGGGTATGTGCTGGCGGCGATCATGTGTGCGGCCATTTTTTACGGAACGGCGCGCAGGCGCCAAAAACGCGCCCGCCTTCAGCTTCCCCTGAACAGCGCGGCGAGCGATTACGGCAAAGCGTTCGCCTACGCGGTCATCCTCATGGGCTTCACCTATATGATGAACCGCTATTACGGCATTCCGATCCCCATGCTGATCGTGCTGGTGTTGGGTCTGGTGTTCCTGTTCATCTCGACGAAAACGGGATTTGGCCGCTATCTCTACGCCATCGGCGGCAATCCGGAGGCGGCCCGCTTTTCCGGCATCAACATCAAGGCGCACATGCTTTCGGTTTTCGTGATGATGGGGGCGCTGGCCGGCGTGGCGGGCGTCGTGTTGACGGGCCGGCTCAATGCGGCAACGGTGGGCGCAGGTCAAAGTTTTGAGCTGGACGCCATCGCGGCGTGCGTGATCGGCGGAACCAGCCTGGCCGGCGGAACGGGCAGCATTGTCGGCTCGATCATCGGGGCGCTGGTCATGGTCAGCCTTGACAACGGCATGAGCATGATGAACGTGCAGCCCTTCTGGCAGTACATCGTCAAGGGTTCGATTCTGGTCTTCGCGGTATGGCTGGACATCGCCACCAAGAACAAATCGTAAGCAGCCTGGCAAACTTTTTGCGGAAAGGATGGAGAAAACATGCGCACCGTGAAATGGGGGATTCTGGGGACGGCGCGGATTGCCCGGGAACAACTGATCCCGGCTTTGCAGCGGGAGGGGCACAGCGAAGTTGTCGCGATCGCGAGCAAAAGCGGAAAGGCGCGGGACGTGGCTGACCGCTTCGGGATTCCCGCCGCCTACGACGACTATGAAGCGCTGCTGGGCGATCCGGCGGTGGAAGCGGTCTACATTCCGCTGCCAAACGGGCTGCACAAGGAATGGGCCATCAAGGCGGCCCGGCACGGAAAACATGTGCTGTGCGAAAAACCGTCGGCGCTGACCAGCGCAGAAACGCGGGAGATTCTGGAGGCCTGCCGCGAACACAACGTGATCTTCATGGAAGGCTTCATGTACCGCCACCACCCGCAGCATCAGCGGGTAAAAGAAATCATGCAGTCCGGGGAAATCGGCGAGGTGGTCCTGTTCCGCGCTTCGCTCCACTTCCTGCTCGAAGATGTGGAAGGGGATATCCGCATGGACCCGGCGCTGGGCGGCGGCAGCCTGTATGACGTCGGCTGCTACTGCATCCATTCCGCCCGCCACATTTTGGGGGAGGAGCCTGTATCCGTCTTTGCGCAGGGCCGCATGCACGAACGGCGGCAGGTGGACACGCTGGTTACCGCCCTGCTTCGGATGAACAGCGGCGTGCGCGTCGTGTTTGACTGCGGTTTCGAGACCGTTTTCCACAATCAATACGAAGTGGTGGGAACGAAGGGGACGATACGCGTTCCGCGTGCGTACCGGCCTGATCTTCAAGGCGGCGAAGGGCTTGTGATCGTGACGACGGACGATGGCCGCGTGCGCGAGGAGAAAATCATCGCCGATCAGTACGTCCTCGAAGTGGCCGAGATGAACGAAATGATCGTGTACGGCAAGGCCGCCGGGTATTCTCACGAGCAAATGATCAACAACATGCGGGTGATCGACGCCTGCTATGAATCGCTGCGGACAGGAGAAATCGTCGCCTTGTGACCGAAGCGTGAAAGGAGGCAGCACAGATGGGATTCTTGTTGGGCATTGATGTCGGAACCTCCGGCGTGAAAACCTGCTTGTTTCGGATGGATGGATCACTGCAAGCGGCGGCGAGTGCCGATTATCCGCTCCTGCAGCCAAAGCCGGGATGGGCCGAGCAGCATCCCGAAGACTGGTGGCGGGCGGTGAAGCATACCATTCAGGACATCATCAGGAAGGCCGGGATCCGGCCGGCGGATATTGCGGGGATTGGGCTTTCCGGTCAGATGCACGGGCTTGTGCTGCTCGACCGGAGTGGGAACGTGCTGCGCCCCGCCATCATCTGGTGCGATCAGCGCACGCAGGCGGAAGTGGAGTGGATGGAGGAGAAGATCGGGCGGGACGCCATCATCCGGATGACGGCCAATCCACCGCTGCCCAACTTCACCGCGACCAAACTGCTCTGGGTGCGGGAACATGAACCGCAGGTCTATGAAAACATCGCCAAGGTCCTGCTGCCGAAAGATTACATCCGCTACAAACTGACCGGCGAATGGGCGACGGAAGTGTCGGATGCTTCGGGGACCCTGCTGCTGGATGTGGCCCACCGCCAATGGTCCCGGGACATGCTGCGGCATCTGGACATTCGCCCCGAGTGGCTGCCCGCCGTGTACGAGTCGCATGAAATATCGGGCCGCGTCTCCGCCGGTGCGGCGCAGGAGACGGGATTGGCCCAGGGAACGCCGGTTGCGGGCGGGGGCGGCGACCAGGCGGCGGGCGCTGTCGGCAACGGCATTGTCAGGACGGGCATCGTCTCCGGCACGATTGGCACCTCCGGCGTGGTTTTTGCCTGCACCGACAAGATCGTCACCGATCCGAAAGGTCGCCTGCACAGCTTTTGCCACGCTGTTCCGGGAAAGTGGCATGTGATGGGCGTGACGCAGGCGGCGGGCGGCTCGCTTCAGTGGTTCCGCAATCAATTTGGCGATGTGGAACGAAGCGCTGCGTCGTTTTTGCAAAAAGATCCGTACGAATTGTTTTCGGAAGAGGCGGAACATGCGCCGGTAGGGAGCGAGGGGCTGCTGTTTCTCCCTTACCTGATGGGTGAACGCACGCCGCACCTGGACCCGTTCGCAAAGGGCGCCTTTGTGGGCATCACCGCACGCCACGCAAAAAATCACTTCATTCGCGCGGTGATGGAAGGCGTGGCGTACAGCTTGTTGGACAGCATCGAACTGATGAAGGCGCTCGACATGGACATCTCGCATGTCCGGGCGTCGGGCGGAGGGGCCCGCAGCCGCGTGTGGCGGCAAATCATGGCCGATATTTTCAATCGTGAGGTGGACACGGTGGAAGCGAACGAGGGGCCGGCATTCGGAGCGGCGCTGTTGGCCGGCGTGGGCACCGGTGTGTACGGCAGCGTGGAGGAAGCCTGCGAGGCGGCCGTTCGCACCGCGGATCGGCTGCTGCCCGTTGCCGCCCATGTGCCGGTCTATCAAAAGTACTACGCCGTGTACCGCCGGCTGTACGGCGATCTGCGGGAGAGCATGCACCTCCTGCACAAGCTGGTGGAAGAGGGAGAGCAGGGATGAGGCGGCAGGAAGACATCGACTGCAAACTTCAGCGGGTTCGCCGCTTTTTGCAGGAAAAGGAACTGGCAGGTGCTTTTTTCATGAGCCGCGCTTCCTTTGCCTGGATCACCAGCGGCGGAGACAACCATGTACCGAGCAGCTCGGAGCAGGGGGAGGCGGGTGTTCTGGTCACGCCGTCAGATTACATCGTCGTGACCAACAACATCGAAGCGCCGAGGCTTCGGGCCGAAGAATTGGTCGGGGTTGACGCGGCGTGGATGGAGTACCCCTGGCATGAGCAGTTGGTCGATGTGCTGTCCCGTGCGGCCGAACCGGGGCGGATCGCTTCGGATGTGCCCATAGAAGGCTGCCGCTACATGCCGCATGAGCTGGCTGCGCTGCGCTTCACGCTGACAGCGCTGGAAGTGGAGAGAATCAAGGAACTGGGAGCGGCGGCCGCCAGGATCACCGAAGAGATCTGCTTCGGGTTGAAACCGGGGGTTACCGAGCGGGAAGTCGCGGCTGGCCTGAATGCCGCGCTGATGAAACACGGCCTCGATCCAACCGTCACCCTGGTCGCCCACGATGAGCGGATCGCGCGCTTTCGCCATCCGATCCCTACAGAAAAGCCGCTGCAGCGGCACAGCATGGTCATTTCCTGTGCGAGAAGGTACGGGTTGATCGTCGCGCTGACCCGCATCGTGCATCTGGGACCGGCGCCTGATTCCCTGCTCGCCCTGCATGAACGGGTGGCGCAGATCGACAGCGTGATGATGGATGCCAGCCGGATCGGCACCCCCTATCGGGACGTGCTGCGGCGGGGCATGGAAGCTTACGCGGAAGCCGGATACGGGAATGAGTGGCGGCTTCATCATCAAGGGGGACCGCTTGGATACGCCAATCGCGACGTTCTCGTTACCCCTGACACCCCCGGATTGATTCAGGACGGTCAGGCTCTGGCCTGGAATCCGTCGATAACCGGGAGCAAATCCGAAGATACGATCCTGGCGGAAGAAACCGGCCCCACCATCCTCACCAGGGGAGGCGGCCATTGGCCGATGATCGAGTGCCGCGTACAGGAGCGAATCTATGCCCGCCCGGCCATTTTGCAATTGTAGTTTCCATATTTGGACCACAGGAGGAGTTATCATGACAAACGCATACCAACCGACACCTGAAGACCGTTTTACCTTTGGCCTATGGACGGTTGCCAACCCGGGGCGGGACCCGTTCGGCGATGCCGTCCGGACCGGGTATTCGCCAGTGGAAGCCGTGAAAATGCTGGCAGAAATCGGCGCCTATGGCGTCAGTCTGCACGACAACGATCTGGTTCCGATTGACGCAGCACCCGGCGAGCGGGACCGGATCGTGAACGAATTCAAGCGGGCGCTGGAAGAGACCGGCATGAAACTGCCGATGGCCACGGTCAACCTGTTTACGCATCCGGTGTTCAAGGACGGGGCGTTCACCTCCAACGATCCGCGTGTACGGGCCTACGCGATTCAAAAAACCACCGACGCCATCGATCTGGGCGTGGAATTGGGCGCCTCCATTTTCGTGCTGTGGGGCGGACGGGAAGGAACGGAAGTGGATGCGTCCAAGGACGCCGTCGAGGCGATGAAGCGGTATCGCGAAAGCATCAACTATCTGTGTGAGTACGCACGCGACCGCAAATACGACATCAAATTCGCGCTGGAAGCGAAGCCGAACGAACCGAGAGGGGACATTTACACGCCGACGACGGGCGCCATGCTGGGATTTATCGCCACGCTGGACCATCCGGACATGGTCGGGGTAAATCCGGAGGTGGCCCATGAGAGAATGGCCGGCCTCAATTTCTACCACGCGGTGGCGCAGGCGCTCGAATGCGGCAAGCTGTTCCATATCGACCTGAATGACCAGAAGTCGGGCCGTTTTGACCAAGACCTGCGATTCGGCTCGGAAGACGTGAAGAACAGCTTCTTCCTCGTCAAACTGCTGGAAGATTACAACTATCAGGGGCCCCTGCATTTTGACGCCCATGCCTATCGCACTGAGGATCTGGAAGGCGTGCGCGAATTTGCCAAGGGCTGCATGCGGACGTACCTGATCCTGAAGGAGAAAGTGAAGCGGTTCAACAGCGATCCGGAGATCCAGGGACTGCTGCAGGAATTGAAACATCATGACGCAGGCGTTCCCGGATTCGACTTCACGTACTCGCCGGCCAAGCACCAGGCTTTGAAAGCCGCTCAGTTCGACCGCGACGGGATTGGCGAAAAAGGACTGGCCTACGAGAAGCTGGATCAGCTCACCATGGAAATCATCCTGGGCGTGCGTTGAGCGGCGGCACGGCGAACATGAGCGGTTGAGCGCTGGTACGACAAACCGGCATCGCAAGGAAAACAAGGAGGCTGACATCCCTGGATACATGGGGGATGTCAGCCTCTTTCCCTTGCGGCTCTCCATTCCGGTTCGCGGCGGGAGCGTGTCCCGTCACTTCAGGTTCGCGGCGGAAGCGCGTCCCGTCACTTGACCGAATGGACGTTGTCGGAAACGCTCGGGGCGGTTGCGTACGTCATGCCGATCATCACGGCCAAACTGACGGCGATGCCGTACATGATCGGGTTTGTCGAGCTGAGTCCTTCGATCGCCAATCCGGCCAGCACGACGACGGTGCCGGCAATGATCGAGGAAAAGGCCGCTTTCGCTGTCGCTCCCTTCCAGAAGTATCCGACCACGAGCGGAACGAATATCGCACCGGATAAAATGGCGTACGCCACGTCGAGAGCGACCAGCACGTCCTGAATCCAGATCGAAAAGACAATGGCGAGCGCGCCGATGAACAGCGTCGTTACCCTGGACAGCCGCAGCAGCCGCCGATCGTCCATGTCCCGAAACCAGTACGGCTTTAGGATGTCGTGGGTAAGCAGCGTGGAGGAAGCGAGCAGCGTCCCGGAGGCGGTCGACATCAGCGCGGAGCAGACGCTGGCCAGGACGATGCCCAACACCCCATTGGGCAGAATGGAGATGGCCATGTTGGCGAACGCATTTTGCGGGTTTTCCAGATGGGGGAGGGCAATGAATGCGCACATTCCGACGATGGTCAATGAAACCGCATACAAAATGCTGTAGACGCCGGCCAATACGGACCCGGTACGGGAAATCTGCAGCGTGCGAGCGGTAAAGACGCGCTGCCAAATATCCTGGGAGACCACCATGCCGAGCGCGTAGAGCAGGAAATATTGAAGAATTTGACCACCGCCGATGGCGGTCAGATCAAAATGGGCGGCAGGCAGTCTGGATGCCAGTTGATCCCATCCGCCGACATGCGACAGGCTCATCGGCAGCATGATCAGGAAAACGCCCGCGGTCATGACGATGAATTGGATGATGTCCGTTACCGTTACGCTCCACATGCCCCCCAAAATCGTATAGAACAGCACGATTCCGCCGCCGACGATCATCGAGAGGGTCATGTCCCAGCCAAGCAGCACGTTGATGATGGTGCCCATCCCGATCACCTGCGTCACGGCTACCATCAGCGTGTAAATCGCCGCCACCAGGGCACTGACGAGCCGGGTTTCGGCATTGTAGCGCTTGCCCAAAAACTCGCTGATCGTCGTTACGTTGGACTGGGATATCCGCTTGGTGAACAAAACGCCAAGGAGCATGATGCCTACCCCGATCATGGTGACAAACCACATGCCCGAAATGCCGAATGTGTAGCCCAGCTTTGTCGTGCCGATGGTGGAGGCCCCGCCCAAAATGACGGCGGACAGACAGCCGAGATACATGAACATGCCCAGGTTGCGCCCCGCCAATGCGTACTCTTCCGTTGTCCGGGCACGCTTGGAGCCGACGACGCCCACTGCAATCAGCGACGCGAAATACAGCAGAATGACGATCGTATCGACGCTGTTCATCCTTTATCCCTCCAGGTTTTCCTGTTTTCGGCGCTGTTTCCATGCGATCAGGCTGATCATTTCGTACGCCACGGCCGCGGCCAGTCCGGCCGTAATTTCGCTGGGGTCGTGTGACGGCAGGACTTCGACCAGATCAAAACCGACCAGATGAAGGGTGTCCAGTCCTCTCACCAGTTGAATCGCTTCATAGCTGGTAGGCCCGCAGACTTCCGGGGTTCCTGTGCCCGGTGCGTACGCAGGATCGACGAAATCGATGTCAAACGACACGTACGCCGGCCGATCGCCCACCCGCTGATGGATGCGGCGGATTGCCTGCTCACAGCCGATGGCGCGCAGTTCGCTCATCGGCATCACTTCAAAGCCAAGCGCCCGGGCGTCGTTGATGTCTTCCGGTCCGTAGAGCGGTCCGCGCATCCCCACCTGTATCGAATGGGACGTATCGATCAATCCTTCTTCCACCGCCCGGCGGAACGGCGTTCCATGCGTGTACTTTTCGCCAAAATAGCTGTCCCATGTGTCCCCGTGGGAGTCGAAGTGAATCAGGGCGACTGGACCGAATTTTCTGGCAAATGCGCGCAGGCTGCCGAGCGAAATCGAGTGATCCCCGCCCAGAATGACGGGGGTCACGTCGTTGTCGATGAGCGAAAACAGTTCCCGCTCCATGATGTCGTATGTCTTGTGAATGTTGAACGGAACCACGTCGATATCGCCGTAATCGACACCGGAGCAGTATTCAAAGATATGGATGTCTTGATCGGGATTGTACGGGCGAAGCAGCACCGAAGCGTTCCGAATATGCTGCGGGCCGTACCGCTGACCGGTTCGGTTGGACGCCCCTGTGTCAAAAGGGACGCCCACCACCGCGAAGTCGACTCCGTCCGTCGTCCGCACCTGCTCCAACCTCATGAACGTGCGCACGCCGCAGAAGCGGGGGGATTGGGATGAATCCTTGGGTTTGTACGCAACCATAGCCGGCCTCCTTGTGTGAAAGGTTCGTTACACGGCACTGCTGCCGATGCACAGCGTTTCGTGTTCGTATTCCGTGATGGCTTCGTCCAGCATGCGCAGGCCGAAGTCGATTTGCTCTTTGGTAACGGTGAGCGGAGGAATCATGCGGATGACTTCACCGCGGTTCCCGCACAGGTAGAACAACACGCCTTTGCTCAGGCACTTGTTTAGAATCGTCATCAATCCCTCTCCATTGGGAGCGTTCGTGCGGGGATCCACGATTTCGATGCCGATCATCAGCCCGACGGCGCGGATGCTTCCGATCGTCGGGTGTTTCTGCTGCAAGCGGCAAAGCTGTTCCCGGGCGTAGCTGCCCATCACGCGCGCGTTTTCCACCAGGTTCTCTTCTTTCATCACTTCCAGCGTGGCCAGAGCCGCCGCGCAGGCGATCGGATTGCCGCCAAACGTGGTGCCGTGGCTGCCCAGCGGCCACTGCTTCATCAAGTCGTGGGAAGCGACCGTGGCACTGAGCGGAAGGCCGGACGCAATCCCCTTGGCAATCGCCATGATGTCGGGGGTGACCCCGAAGGTTTGTGCGGCAAACCAGTTTCCGGTGCGGCCAAAGCCGGTCTGCACCTCGTCGAAAATCAACAGGATTCCGTGCCGGTCGCAGATCTCCCGGAGCTTTTTCAGCCAGCCCTTGGGCGGAACAATGTAGCCGCCTTCGCCGAGAACCGGCTCGACGATCGCGCAGGCCACTTCTTCGGGCGTTACCTGATGGGCGAACAGCGTCTCAAAATCCTTTTCCAGTCGTTCCGCGCAATACGCGTCGGGGTCCGCCCCGGCCGGACACTCCTCCACCCTTGCGTAGGGGAGCTGGTAGGTCAAGCCGCCGGGCTGCAGAAATTTTCGGTACTTGCTTTTGGATGTCGTCACGCTCAGGGAACCCATCGAACGACCGTGAAAGCAGCCGAGAAACGAGATGACATAGGGGCGTTTCGTCACGTGCTTCGCCAGCTTGATTGCCCCTTCGATCGCTTCCGTGCCGGAATTGGCAAAGAAAAAGCAGTCCAGCCCAGCCGGGAGCACGGTGGTCAATTCCTTGGCCAGACGCAGGATCGACTCGTAAATGACGACGCCGGACGGACCGTGCACCAGTTGGTCCGCCGCCTGCTTGATCGCCTCCACCACTTTCGGGTGGCGATGCCCGGTGTTGGCTACGGCAATGCCGGATGTAAAGTCCAGGTAGGTTTTGCCGTCCAATCCGTAGTAATATTCTCCTTCCGCCTTGACCACCGGCAGATTCGGGTGGTCTTTGGCCATGCTTGGCGCCAGCAAGGCATGCATCTGACCAACCAAATAACTCCAATCGCTTGACATGCTGCAACCCTCCTCGTGTGTCTGCCGGGAAAGAGTTGCAAGTTTCGTTCCAACCCCCTACGTGATTCCGTGTTTTTTTAATTTCCGCACCACGGACGGCTGGCTGATCCCCAACGCCTGCGCCATTTTCACCGTGGTCTTGTGCGTTCGTTTCGCCTTCAGCAGAACCTGCCGTTCGACGTGATCCAAAATGTCCTGCAGCGGCCGATTTTCGTGCACATCAAACAGCGGCAGATCGTATCGCCGGTTGATGTACTCCGGAAGCAGATCGACCGTCACCACCGGGGAGGAAGACGTGACGACCAGCCGCTCGATTACGTTGATCAATTCCCGCACGTTCCCTTTCCACTCGTAATAGATCAAGCGGTGGATCACGGCTTCGTCCAGCGTCCGTTTCCGGTTGTATTTTTGCTCAAACTGGCTCAAAAAGTACTGGATCAGCGGCAGGATGTCCTCCGTTCTCCTGCGCAGCGGCGGAATGGTAATCGGCACGACATTGAGGCGAAAATAGAGGTCTTCGCGAAAGGTTTTCTCGATCACCGCCGCTTCCAGGTCCCTGTTGGTGGCGGCAATCAGACGGAAATCCGCCTCCCGTTCCCGGGTGCCGCCCAGCCGGAAGAATCGCCTCTCCTGAATCATCTTCAGCAGTTTGACCTGGTTGATCAGCGACAGTTCGCCCACTTCGTCGAGAAACAGCGTCCCGCCGGAAGCCAGCTCGGCCAGCCCCATCTTTCCTTTCGGGTTGGCCCCGGTAAAGGCACCGCTCTCGTACCCGAACAGTTCGGCCTCAAACAGTGCATCGGGAATCGCGCCGCAGTTTACCTCGATAAACGGTCCCTTGGCGCGTCCGCTGTGGTTGTGAATAAACTTGGCGATATGCGATTTGCCCACCCCGGACTCGCCGAGCAGCAGGATGGTGGCATCCACTTCGGCCACCCTGAGCGCGGTGTCGATCACGTTTTTCATTTCCTCGCTGTTGGCGATGATTCCATCCGCATGCAGATGCTTGTTTCGCAGCATGTCCAGCTCGCTTTTCACGCGCTCGATGTCTTCTTCCAGCACCTGCAGGTAGTGCTGCAGGTTGATCAGCTCCGTCACGTCGTGGGAGTAGCTGACGATAAAGATCAGCTCGCCGTTGGGGTGAAACACCGGGATGCCCGTGACCAGGAGCTTTTTCCGCTTGTTTGTCGTCTGCACCACGGTGATTTTCTTTCGTTCCTTGATGACCATCGGCGTGACAATCGGCGTGAACAGCCCTTCCTTTTCCAGGTCGTACACCGATTTGCCGATCAGGTCCTTTGTGTCCACATCGTAAATCTGCCCGGTTTTTTCAGTGGCCCGCACGATGATGCCGTCCGTATTCGTGACCAGCAGATCGTCCTTGAGCGACTGCAAGATGGCCAGGTCTTCGCTCCACGTGTGTTGATCACTCACGTCGCTGTCCCCCTTTGCTTGCGTCCCTTATCCATTTTTGAATAGATGCCGGCTGTACGCTTTCATGTGGCGGTGAGTTTGCCGTACAATTCCTTGCTATACGTTTTTGTATAATTATTCAGGATTGAATCATGTTCGTCAATTTGCAGATGATTCCCTGGGGGGAGGGCTATGAATCAAACCAAAACCGGACAGCAAAACACTGTCCGGTTTCATGTTCGTTGCTAGTCTTGCACGAATTCGATTGATGTTACCTGGAATTGATCCTGCACAAACTGATAGGTGATGTGAAAATGTCCCAAAAAATGTGCGGGTGACAGCTGCGCGGGAACCCGGGCAAGCAGCGTGTTTCCCTGCGTTTCATAGGTCACAATGCCGCCGAATCCGACGGACGAAAACCAGGTGGACGGTGCCGCGGGGATTTTGTTTGCGGTGATCACCGTTGTTTTTCCGCCAATCGAAATCTCGACTTGTTCCCTGGCGACCTTGCTCGTCACGTTTTGCTTCACTGTCTCGACCGGATCAGGAACCCTTCGTTCCTCGAATGTATCCGGTTGAAGTACGTGGATGTCCTGTGTCAGCGCCCCGGTTCCATATCCTGTCGTCAGAATGATGATCAGCTCGTTTTTTCCGTCCCCCGTCAGGTCTCTGGAATCAATCTTTGGTGCATAGGTTGGGTTTGTCACGTTTTTCCAGTCGACCAGCTTGAATTGGCCCTTGTGTTCCACGAGCAGCGGAGCATACTGGCCATCTTTTTCTTTCAGGGCATAGAGCGTGGTCTGATCAAGAGGCAAACGGGCGATCGGTTTCGGCCCTTCCGGCTTCCTGACGATCACCGACTTTTGTTCGCTGTCCCATGTCACTTCAGCTCCTATCGCCTCCGACACCGCTCGCACAGGAACCATGACGCGTCCGTTGATGATCTGCGGCGCCACATCCGTTTCGACTTTGTTTCCGTTGACGATCAGCGTGATGGCATCGGTGTTTTTCGCAAGTGCCCAACCGCCGGCAGCTGTCAGTGAGGCGCACAATGCAGCCACTGCCCATTTTTTCATCGGAATCGGCCATCCCCTCGCTTGGTTTGCACAAACAAACAATCCCTATTATAGCTATCAATCCCTGCTATTTCCAGATCGCGAGCGGCGTCGTAACGCAGTGGGTGTCAAGTCTCATGCTGCTGAAAAAGGACCTGTCCGCGTGAAGCAGGGCCGAACAAGAGTCCCTGTACGCGGCTTTCAGGAGGCGGCATGTGGTTGCACGGCGAAAATTCCGCGTTTCTCCGATAACGTTTGTCCGTTTCAGAAGAAAGAAAGATAGCATTGTATAGCATTGTGAAAGGATCCTTTCACGATCAAAAAAGGGGGTGAAACCATGCCGATCATCAAGCCGTTTATGACCTCGCTGCGGTTTACGTCCACGATTGGAGCCGGAACGGGCACGGGGGCCACGTTTGCGATTGCCGCAACCGCCTTCAACGACGACGCAGGCGCGGCCGCCACGGCGTTTCCGAGTTCGTTTGCTTTCTACAACCTCTACATCAACGGCGTGCTTCAGCCGGGGAATACCTCGACCGTCACCACGACATCCATCACCATTCCGGATGGCGATGCCGAAAACCCCGCTACGCCGGTTATTGTTGAGTTTGTGGTAAACTAGGCACGGGTTGGGGGAAACAGGGCTTACACGAGGGCTGGATTGTATTCGGGTCAGCCCTTTTCTCCTGTTTCAGAAAGGATCAACTCCCAAAGTTCCAGCCTGCCGACAAGCGGGAAAGAGGAACAGCAGGGTCATGTTGGAAAAGGAGGTTCACCCATGAATAATCGGGTCAGACATTATGTGGTCACAAGGGACATCAACCCCAAAAATCAGGCGGGGTGCAGTCCGCTGGCGTTGATGGGGCCGTTGGGCTGCCCGCTAATCTTTCCGCGCCAACCGTCTGCTCCGCAGAGTCCGACACTGCTGAGAGGCGAAACGTTCCAATATACGGCGATTGCTGACGGCGTAAGAAACGTGTATACCAGCGGCGATGCGGTGCCCCAGTTCAGTACATCCGGCATTCTTGATCCCGGCACGTTCACGTTCGCCAGTCTATTTATCAATGGCATACTCCAGCCGCCCCACTCCTATGTGATTCAGCCGGGCACCCTGATCCTGAGCGACGTTCCGGTACAAGGCGCTCCGATTATCATTCAATTTGTGAGAATCATCTCTCAATAATTTCTCCTTTGCCGGGATTGAATCGTAAGCGGAGAGGGCAGGGGAACTTCGTCCTTTCCTTCGCTTTTGGAAATACTTGACAACTGCGTATCACAGCACTACAATCTGTAGTGGGAGGTTGTACCATCATGAAAATTCTCACCTTCAAATGTCATGAGAGGGGGCTGAACCGGTTCTTCGGACCGCTGGAAGCAAAGGTGATGGATGTGCTGTGGAGCGGTTCGGAAATGAGCATAAAGGACGTCCAGAAAAAGCTGGAGCGGGAGAAACACCTGAATTTCAACACCGTCATGACCGTCATCAACCGTTTGGTGGAGAAGGGGGTCCTGGTGAAGCGAACGGAGGGAAGAACTTCCCTGTACCGTCCGGTGCTGTCGCGGGAGGAATTCATGGAGACGCAATCCAGGGAATTGACGCATGAGCTGATGGATGAGTTTGGTCCGCTGGTGGTCAACCACATGCTCGACGCCTTGGAAGAAGTGGATCAGGAACTTCTGGACAAGCTGGAAGAAAAACTGAAGCAATGGAAAAAGGAAACGTAAGCGATGTGGGAAAAGCGATCAAAGGTGATTGTCAGGCAGATCGTCCTCTCTGCGAGAACCTATAAGCGATTGCGGCATCTTCGGCATGAAGGGCACTGTACCGCGCTCAATCAAGCGTTTTGCCGCAGCGGGGGGGAAGATGCGATTCTGGTGGTGGAACACCCGGCACCGGTTGCCTTTACGATGGGCATGTGGAAGCCCCGCATTATCCTCTCCACCGGGTTGGTGAAGCTGCTTGACCACAACGAGCTGAAAGCGGTCATCTATCACGAAATGTATCATCAAAAGCATCGGGACCCGGTCAAAACGTTCGTCTTGTCCCTGGTCGCTGCGGTGATGTGGTACCTGCCGATCCTCAAATGGTTCAGACATCACTACAACATCGCCAGGGAAGTGCTGGCGGATCATTACGCGGTGAACCGGCTGGGATCGGGGCAGGACCTGGGAGGCGCCCTGGTCAAAATGCTGAAATACGGACGAACGGCTACGGTGCAGGCTGCCGTCTCCTTTTCCGACACGTCGATTAACTACCGGATCCTGCGGCTGCTCGACCCGGACATGGACATTCCGTTGAGGCTGCCGTTTGCGCCGACGATGATTTCGGTGCAGGTGCTGCTTTTGCTGTGTTCCCTGTTTCTGATCGAATTCTCCTGAATTTTTTTTGGCCGCTTACACTACAGGTTGTAGTTAGAAAATAATAGGGGGAAATGGCGATGATTCAACAAAACGGATTCGGCTCTTTCATTGTTCGCGTGGTGCTGGGGGTGATCTTTTTTGCGCATGGCCTGCAGAAGTTTCAAGGCGGCCTCGACAAGACGGCAGGGTTCTTTGAAAGCGTCGGCATCCCCGGCTTTCTGGCCTATGTCGTGGCGTTTCTCGAAGGGATCGGCGGCATCTGCCTGGTGCTTGGCCTGGGCACGCGGATCATCGCCGGGGCTTTCGTCGTCATCATGCTGGGCGCGATTGTTACCGTAAAGCTGAAAGGCGGATTTCTCGGCGGGTACGAATTGGACGTGGCCCTGATGGCGATGGGGCTGCACCTGCTGATCAGCGGCAGCCCGGCGCTTGCGCTGGACAACCTGTTCCTTGGGCGGTCCAAGGAAACGGAGCAGCGGGCGTAGCGATTGCACCGGTGAGACCATGAACGGAGGGGCATCCCCCTCTTCAGACTGTAGGCAAACCGATTGTATCGAAGGAGAAGCATGTTTCCAGGCAGAGCGACTTGTGAGCCCAACCGAGCGGAGCAGCGATTTGCGGGAAAAAGGAGCGCCACCTCTGAATGGGCTGCAAAGCGATGCGGCTTTGGCGATCCCCCGCAAATCGGTGCGGAGCGGGCAGTCTCTGCTTCCCGGCTGGGCGAGCACGGAGCGGATGCCGGAAATGTGCTTCTCCCCCCAGCAGTCACTTTGTCTACACACTGAGGAGGGGGGATGCCCCTCCTTTTTCTTACGCGGCTTTACCCGTACATGCGCATATACTCCGCCACCTGCTCCCCGGCCGCAAACACCGGTCCGCTGTGACAAACCTCCAGCCGCCTGGGCATCAGTTCCTGCACAATGGCGCTGCTTTTCACCGCTTCCGCCATGTCCGCCGTGAACATCGGCATCGGTCGGCGGAGCTGCCCGTTTTTGGAGGTGAACAGATCGCCGGCGAGCAGCACGCGGTCCTGCTCGTGATAGTAGACGACATGACCGGGAGAGTGGCCGGGGGTCAGATAGGGCTTCAGGCCGGCGATTGGTTCGAGCTGGCCGTCCGGGCTTTCGGCGAGCGGAGCCGCCAGTCCTTTGGCAACGATGCGCTCCGGTTTCTTGCGGCGGGGATACGGAAGCGCCCCTTCCATGTAGGGAATCTCGATGCGGTGTGCGTATACGGGAACCGCGTATCTGTCCAGAATCCCCCTGATCGCCCCCACGTGGTCGGAATGGCCGTGCGTGAGCAGGATGCGCTGCAGCGGACCGGCGTTCAAACTGTCGATAAACCGCAAAATGCCGGTGGTCATGAAAGGAAGGCCGGCGTCGACCAGCGTGACTCCGTCGTCAGCGGTGACGACCCAGACGCGCACGGGGATCAGCAGCCACGACTTGAGGCTCCAAATGTGCTCGGAGACTTGTTCCGCCTTCATCTACGCACCACTTCCTTTTGTTGCGGTTTGGTGAAATCCGGCCAGCATGACTTCCCAGGCGAGGTCAAACGTGGGTTCCAGCCGCTCCAGCAGGTGGTCGAGCGGCTCGTCGGAATGAGTGTACGTCCCGATGATCCCGTGCAGGGTAAAGAAATAGATGCGGGTGTAGGCCAGCACCCGGTCGTCCGGCGTATCCGGCGGCAGACACGCCCGGATCGCCTGCCTGAGCAGGCCGAACAACCGGTTGCGAAGCTGCTGCACCTCCAGCGCCGGCGTCTCCTCGTCGACGCGGGACGCTTTCGCCATGAAAAAAATCGTGTACATGTTCCGGTTCGCGAGACAAAAGCGGACGAATGCCCGGGTAACCGCCTGCAGGCTGTCTGCGGGAGCGAGCGTCCGGTCGCGCAGGACTGCCTCCATCTGCCGGTGCAGGGATTGCAGCGGCTCCATGGAGAGATGGTGAAGCAGCGCCTCTTTGTCTTTGAAGTACAGGTAGATGGTCGTGTGGGAGCATCCGGCCGTCCTGGCGATCTCCCGCATGGTCACGGTGTCAAAACCGCGTTCGGCAAACAGCGTTCCGGCCGCTGCCAAAATCGCCCGTCGGGTTTCCTCGGAACGGATTTCCTGTCTGTTCGGCATGGGGATTCTCGCTCCTTTGTCGTGATCAGATCTGTTGTAACCATTGGTTAGTAACCGTTGGTTATACAATAACCGATGGAAACCTTTGCCGTCAATCCGGATTCTGCCCATTTCGGACGTTGGCGCGGGCGTTTGGTGATGCGGGTGCATCTGAGGTGCAAACCCCACTTGACCCATCGGTATTTGTGTCATATAAATGTATTGTTCCGCATCGGAACGGAATTCGGAATTCATGCTGGCCAATCGGGGGGAGAATCATGCTGACGTTGTTGTCCATCGTAAACATCGTGTTCATGCTGCTGTTGATGGCCGGATTGTACGCCATGCAGAAGAAGCATGTGTCGTTTTCCAAACGCGTCTTTGCCGCTCTGGGGGCAGGGATCGCATTCGGACTGATCCTGCAGGCTGTTTACGGAATCAAGTCGGACGTACTGCAGACGTCGATCGACTGGTTCAACATTGTGGGGAAAGGCTATGTCAAACTGCTGCAAATGATTGTCATGCCGCTGGTCTTTCTTTCCATTCTGGCTGCCTTTACCAAAATGAAGCTGTCCGCGAACATCGGGAGGATCAGCACGCTGATTCTCGGCATCCTGGTGGGCACGACCGCAGTGGCTGCGGCCATCGGGATTGGCTTCACATTCGCGTTCGATCTGGACGGCGTGCAGCTTCAGCAGGGAGAAGCGGAGACCGCGCGCATCGAGCAGGTGGAGCAGAAGCTGGGCGAGCTCCAAACGATGACGCTGCCGCAAAAAATCCTGGAGCTGCTGCCGGCCAATCCGTTCCTGGATCTCACGGGAGCACGCCCAACGTCGACGATCGCCGTCGTCATCTTTGCCGCGATCATCGGCCTGGCGTTTTTGGGAGTGAAGCGGAAGCATCCCGAACACGCCGAACAATTCGTCGGCATCGTCGACACGTTCTACACGGTCTTGATGAGGGTGGTGACGCTCATTTTGCGCCTGACGCCATACGGCGTGCTGGCCATCATGACACGGGTGGCCGCCACCAGCGACTACGAAGCCATCTGGAACCTGGGAAAATTTGTCGTGGCGTCGTATGCGGCCCTGCTCGTCATGTTTGCCGTTCATTTGCTCCTGCTGGCTCTTGCGGGATTGAATCCGGTCATCTATGTCAAGAAGGCGCTGCCCGTGCTGACGTTCGCCTTTACGTCCCGGACCAGCGCGGGCACGCTGCCGCTTAACGTCAAGACGCAGACGGACGAACTGGGCGTGCCGGAGGGAATTGCCAACTTCGCCGGGTCGTTCGGACTGTCCATCGGCCAAAACGGCTGCGCGGGGATTTATCCGGCGATGCTGGCCGTGATGGCGGCTCCGGCTGCTGGCGTCGACCCGCTGACGCCGTCGTTCATTCTGACGCTCATTCTCGTCGTTGCCCTCAGTTCGTTCGGAGTGGCGGGAGTGGGCGGCGGTGCGACATTTGCCGCTCTGATGGTGCTGTCGACGATGAATCTGCCGGTGGCGATCGTCGGTTTGCTGATCTCCGTCGAGCCGCTCATCGACATGGGCCGGACGGCTCTCAACGTAAGCGGCAGCATGACGGCGGGCCTGCTGACCAGCAAAGTGACGGGAGAGCTGGATTCCGGCATGTTCAACGGAACGAAACAGCAGCCGGCGGAGGCGTGACCCGTACACGCCGGTCTGCCGCAAAGAGAAAAGGGAGCCGCGTTTGGGCTCGAACATGGCATCCGCCCCTGACCCGCATGTGGTCAGGGGTTTTTTGCTGCGCAGATTGTCATCATTTTCTTTCCTTGATCCTATGCTGGAAGCAGGAAAGAAAAGTATACTTGTCGAATTTGTCGGATTATTGTCTGGCAGACATCACTGCGACGGACGGAAGGGGGAGAAGCATGCCAATCAAATTGCCTGACGAACTGCCGGCAACGGAGATATTGGCCAATGAAAACATTTTTGTGATGAAGGAGAGCAGGGCCTTTACGCAGGACATTCGGCCGCTGCGCATCGTCATCCTGAACCTGATGCCGGTCAAACAGACGACGGAAACGCAGTTGCTCCGCCTTTTGGGGAACACGCCGCTGCAGGTGGAGATCGTTCTGCTCCATCCCGGCAGCCACACCTCCAAGAACACTTCGGAAGAGCACCTGTCCACGTTTTACAAGACATTTGAAGAGATCAAGGACGAGAAGTTTGACGGCATGATCATTACCGGCGCGCCGGTCGAACAGCTTCCGTTTCACGAGGTCACCTACTGGAAGGAACTGCAGCAGATTCTCGACTGGAAGCTGACCAACGTCACCTCCACGCTGCACATCTGCTGGGGGGCGCAGGCGGGCCTGTACCATCATTTCGGCGTGCCCAAGCACCCGCTGCCCGAGAAGCTGTTCGGCGTCTTTGCGCACACGGTGAACAAGCCAAACGTCAAGCTGTTCCGGGGGTTTGACAGCGTGTTCCACATCCCCCACTCGCGCCATACGGAAAATCGGCGGGAGGACATCGAAAAGGTGGCGGAACTGGAGATTCTCTCCGAGTCGGAGGAGGCGGGCGTCTACATCGTGGCCACCAAAGACGGCCGGCAGATCTTCGTCACCGGCCACTCGGAATACGACCAGGGGACGCTGCGGGACGAGTACGAGCGGGACCGCAGCAGGGGCTTGGACATCGCCATCCCCAAACACTATTTCCCCAACGACGATCCGAGCCAGCCGCCGGTGGTAAACTGGCGTGCCCACGCCAACCTGCTGTTTTCCAACTGGCTCAACTACTACGTCTACCAGGAAACGCCGTACGACTGGAACGCCATCCGCTAGCGCCGGAGACGCCAACCATCCGAGCTGATCGGATGGTTTTTTTGCGCGTGGACAGGCGGCGGGGGTCCCCCCGGGAAGTGGGAGACGGACCCGGAGGCGGGAGGATTTCTGCGCGCGCGGACATGTGTGGTAATCTGGAAGGACAGACGAGCTGCGCGAGGAGGAGGCAGAGCCATGGACATCAGGCAGCTTCAGTATTTTGCCGAAGTGGTGAAGCAGCGGAGCTTTACGCGGGCGGCGGAGGTCCTGCACGTCTCCCAGCCGTCCATCAGCAAGATGATCAAAAGCCTGGAAGCGGAGCTCGGGGTGACGCTCCTGGATCGGAGCGACCGGAAGATGGAGCTGACCGACGCGGGCGAGCTGGTGTACGAGCATGCGACCAAGGTGCTTCAGTTGATGGAGAGCCTCACTGCCTCTGTCGCCGAGATGAGAAACCTGCAGCGGGGCAAAGTCAAAATCGGCATGATGCCGACGGTCGGGTCGTTTCTGCTGCCCCATGTGATTGCCCGGTTCAAGCAGGAATACCCCGGCATCGACATGGAGATGAGGGAGTACAGCGCCAAGCGGCTGGAGGTGCAGGTGGAGCAGGGACACATCGACGTCGGGCTGACGGTGCTCCCGGTCAACACGCAATCATTTGCCGCCGTTCCGCTCTCGGCGGAGGACCTGGTTGCCATCGTTCACCGGGAGCATTGGCTTTCCGGCAGGGAGTCGGTCAGTCTGGCGGAACTGAAGGCCGAGTCGTTTATCCTGTTCACCGAGGAGTACGCCCTGCACGATGTGGTGCGGCAGGCGTGCAGGCGCTCCGGGTTTGAGCCGCATGTCGCCTACATGAGTTCGCTCTGGGATTTCGTCGGGGAAATGGTCGCGACCCGGCTGGGCATCTCACTGGTTCCCCGTTCCGTAGCCAGGCGGCTCAACAACAGCCTCCTGAAAACCGTCCGCATCTCTTCGCCGCCGATCGACTGGCAGTACGCGCTGATCTACCGCAAGGACGGCTATTTGTCGCACGCGGCGCGGGCGTTTATCGCCTTTGTTCAACAGCACCTCACATCATAACCAACAGGCATCGATTCGATGACGATTATGTATTGTACGAATGGAATCGGGACCGCGTAGAATGAACGTAACCACTTGGCATGTCCGGAGGAGGCGGTCTCGATGAAAAAATGGCTGCAGGCGATCCCGCAACTGCTGCTTCTGCTCCTGTTTTCCTGGTTGGGAAAGGCGGTCGCGGCGCTTTTCCACCTGCACGTGCCCGGCTCCCTGATCGGGCTGCTGCTGCTGTTTCTCGCCCTGCAGGCGGGATGGGTGCGGCTCACGTGGGTGGAAGCGGGAGCGGCGCTGCTCTTTGGCGACATGATCCTGTTCTTCGTGCCGGCTATCGTCGGGATTGTGCAGTACCCGTGGCTGCTGGGCGCAAAGGGGCTGTTGGTGCTTGTCGTCGTGTTGAGCGGAACCGCGCTGGTGATGGCGGCCACCGGTGTCGTATCCGAGCGGCTGCACCGGATGGGGGAGGGGGAGCGGCATGATTCCGTGGAACGTGTGTAGCTTGCCGCTGACCGTCCTCTTCTACTGGATCAGCAAGCGGCTCAACCGGCGCAGGCCGGGCCTGCTGTTCTCTCCCGCCGTGCTGACCCCGGCGGCGGTGATCGCGGTGCTGGCCGTCACCGGTCTGCCCTACGAGGTATACAGTGAAGCCACCTCCTTTTTAAACGAGATGCTGGGCGTGGTGACGGTGGCGTTTGCCGTCCCTCTGTACCGGAACTGGACGATCCTCGCCGCCAACTGGCGGATCATTGTGTGCAGCTTGGCTGCCGGTTCGCTGGTGTCCATCATCGCCGGCGTCTCGACGGCGATGCTCGTGGGCCTGGGGGAAACGGCGGCAATCAGCGTAATCCCCCGTTCCATCACAATGCCGATCGCCGTCGGCTTGTCGCAGGCGATCGGCGGGGTGCCGTCGCTGACGGCCGTGTTTGGCATGCTGACCAGTTTTGCAGGCGTCTTTATGGCACCGGCAATCATCAAGCGCTGCGCTCTCCGCCGGCCCGTGTCGATCGGGCTGATGTACGGCATGGGGGCACATGTGCTGGGCATGGTCAAGGCGTTTGAGCGGGGCGATCTGGAGGGAAGCTCTTCCACGCTGGCCGTGATCGCCGGCGCGCTCATCACCGTGGTGTGGGCGTTTCTCCTGCTGCCGGTGATTCAGACGTGGCTGGCCTAGCGGGAATGCGCACCTCGACGCGGGATCCGAAGCGGAGATGGGGGTGATATTCCCCGCCTCGTCGCATAGACATTTACAAGGATCCGGTTAGGGAGAGGTGATAGCATGATTACAATCGCGGGTTCACCGGTCGATCCGTCCGATCTGCTGGGAGCGTGGTCGTTATCCGGGGGACAGCGGGATGTTGTGACGGCCATGGCGCGCAGTCGGGACGTGTACGCGTATCCCTCGGCCCAGGTGCTGCGGTTTGAACTGAAGCTGCGCGACCGGATGGTGAAATCGGCCGTGGCGCTTGCCCACAGCGGGCTGGCATTCGCCACTTTCGAACGGACGAGGTGCAACGAGGAGTTTTGGATCAAAACCGAGTACGGCGGGTGCCTTCTCCGGGAAAACGTGCCGCCGTCCGTCGCCATCGAGGATATTTTCCGCCGCGGCCGGGCATATGCGCTGGAGTGCGCCACGGCGATGGTGGTCGTGATCTATTACGCCGTGCTGCAGTCGATTCGGCGGTCCGACTTTGACCGGCTGTTTTCCGGAATGCTCCTGTACGATTGGCGGTACGACCAGGACCTGCGGTTGGCAACGGTACAGACGACGTCCTTCCTGCCGGGGGACATTGTGTATTTTGAAAACCCCGACTTCAATCCGAACACACCGGAGTGGCAGGGAGAAAACGCGGTGGTGCTGGGAGGGGGCGAGTACTACGGTCACGGCATCGGCATCGGTCCGGCCGAGATGATCATCCACCATCTCAACCGGCAGCGGAGACCGGGAGCCACCCGGTCCGCCTACCTGACTGATCGGGCGACGCGGCCCGGGTTTGCGTATTTGTCCCAGTTTGAGGGCAGTTCGTTCGCCCAGGCTTCACACGCGGAGCCGCTGCCGACATGGGAGCGGATCATCGCCCGGATCGGCTCGTCCGTCTGGGAGGCGTAGTGGAACGGGGGATTGCCAAAGTCGTATCGCTGCGCAGCCTATGTCAAGGTGGCGCTCTTTTTCCTGCACATCGCTGCTCCGCTCGGTAGGGCTCACAAGTCGATCTGCCAGGAAACAATGCTTCTCCTTCGATCCAATCGGTTTGTCTCAGTCTGGCAGCCTCGCCCCTGACAGGGCGAGGCTGTTTGCGCGATCGATTAGAAACGGGTCACCGCAAACAGAGACAGGTCGATTTCCGATTTCCCCCGGGTGATCAACTGGCTGGCCGCTTCTCCCACGGCGCTGGCGAATTTGAACCCGTGGCCGGAAAAACCGGCGGCGATGACGATATGGGGATATTCGGGATGACGATCGATGATGAAGTGTTCGTCGGGTGTATACGTGTACAGGCAGACCTTGCCCTGGCGGAGCGGCCCGGCGGCCTGGGGCATAAACCGTTCCAGGAACGACCGCGTATCCGCTTCGTCCGAGGAATAAAGGCCAAACGTCCGGTCCAGCAGGTCCGGGTCGGCCGGCTGCCCGCCGTCGTGCCGCCCCACCTTGACCCCCGCGCCGTCCAGGCTGGGAAAGCCGTAAAACATCGAATCGGCCAGTGTGAAAAGAAAGGCAGGAAAGCGATCGGCGCTGTAGAGCTGCTCGTCCGCGGCAAACCAGGAGACGGTTTTGCGGGTGGGGGTGAGCGGCAGGGAGAGGCCGAGCGATGCCAGCAGCCCGGCGTTCCAGGCGCCGGCGCTGATCAGCAGCGTACTCCCGCTGTAGGTGTCTGTCTGCGTTTGCACGATGGCACCGTCCCGCTCCGCCCGAATGCCGGTCACCCGCTCGCCGGTGCGCAGCTCCGCGCCGCAGACCAGCGCCCGGCTGCGGTAGGCGCGGATGCACTCTTCGCTGTAGAGAACGCCCGATGTCGGTTCAAAACAGCCGATAAACTCCGCGGGCAGACGGATGCCCGGCCAGCGCCGCCCGACTTCCGCCGCGTCCAGCACCTCCAGCGGCAGCGAGTATTGCGCCGCACTCTCCTGCACCTCCCGCAAGAACGGCGCGTCCGCCAGCCCCGCGCTGAGGACGCCTGTCTGCACGAACAGGCGCTTTCCTGTTTCTTCGGCCAGCTCGCTCCACAGCTCTTTGGCCCTGAGCGCCAGCGGCACGTACAGCCTGCCTTCTCCGTACGCGTACCGGATGATCCGGGTATCCCCGTGATGGCTCCCCCATTGGTGAGGCGGATCGCCGGAATCCAGAAGCAGCGTTTTGACCCCCTGCCGGGCCAGGTAATACCCCGCGGCCATGCCCATTGAACCGGCTCCGATGACAATCGCGTCGTAGTGTCGCACGATGGGTTCCTCCTTTTCCGTTACCCTGTTCCGTTGTTCCTTGTCTCTCTTGCGTTTGTTCCATTATCCTACAGAAGCGCGCGCAGGTCGAGCTCCCTTTTCGCCCCCCGAATACCTGGTTTACCCGTGGGGAGAGGCGGGGGTAAAAAAGCAGATCGATACTGATATCGACAAAATCGGGGGACAGGTTCAAGGCACAGCATGGAGCGGCAAACGGGCGGAACGCTACGATTCCCGCCCGTTTTCGTCTGTGTCGGGGGAAACGCCAAAGGCGTCGTGCAATCCCGTTCGTCCCGCTTCGGTCAGGATGACGGCGCGGGAGGAAGGATGCCGTCTCAGCCAGCCCAGTTCGAACAGGCGGGCGGTCAAGGCGGCGCCGAGCGCCCCGGCGAGGTGGTGGCGCCGTTCCATCCAGTCCAGACAGGGGCGGGCGAACGCGCGGCGGCTTCGTCTGAGGGCAGGGATGTCCAGCCCGAAGGCGGCCAGCGCCTCCTCGCCAGCGGGGGTCAACTCCCACTTCCCCGCTGCGGAGGGAGCGTCGAGTCGCGTCAGCCAGCCGCGGTGGGTCAACTGCTCGGCAAGCCGGACGCCGACCCGGCCGGCCAGGTGGTCGTAGCAGGTGCGGGCAAAGCGCAGCGCCTTCCGCTCCTCCGACTCGCGCAGCGAACGGACCGGACCGGGCGGGGAGAGGATCAAGAGCCCCTCCAACGCCTGAGCCACTTCGGGACCGCGCAGCCGGTAGTAGCGGTGCCGTCCGTGCGTCTCCAGAGCGAGCAGGCCGCCCGCCACGAGCTTCCCCAGATGGGCGCTGGCCGTCTGCGGCGAAATGCGTGCCCGGCGGGCCAGTTCGCCGGCCGGCAGGGCGCGTCCGTCCATCAACTGGAGCAGCATGGCCGCGCGGGACGGGTCGCCGATCAGAGAAGCGGTCTGTGCAAAGCCGGTGTGGGTCATCGAAAGAACACCTCCGTGTGCAGGCATACTTCGATCGTAGTGGAAATAACTGTCGTTTACAATGGGGGCCGAAGACGATCTCGCAGTACAGGGAGGCCGAACCCACCATGATCCATCACGTCACCATCCAACCCAAGATTCTTTACTACGGAACGCCTGTCATCCTGCTGACCACGTTAAACGAAGACGGCAGCACCAACATCAGCCCGATCTCCTCCTCGTGGGCGCTGGGCCGTTACGTGGTGCTGGGCATCGGAGGCGGGTCGAAAGGATTGGACAATCTCAAGCGGCATCCGGAATGCGTGCTGAACATCCCCGAGGCGGCGATGTGGCGGCAGGTGGAAGCGCTCGCGCCGCTTACCGGGCGGGACCCGGTGCCGGACTACAAACAGGCGCTGGGCTTTCGCCACGAAAAGCGGAAGTTTGCCGCCGCAGGCCTGACCGCCCAGCCTGCCGAGACGGTGGCGCCGGAGCGGATTGCCGAATGCCCGCTGCAGTTGGAAGCGGCGGTTCGCCATATCCGCACCCCCGAGTACGACGGGTTCTTTGCCATCGTCGAGACGGAGGTGCTGCGCGTCCACGCCCGGGAGGACATCGTCCTGGGGCGGCACCATGTCAACCCGAACGCCTGGAATCCGCTGATCTACAACTTCCGCCACTATTTCGGGCTGAGTCCGGAACTGGGGAAAACGTACCGGTCGGAGACGTAAAGGGAGGAAGGGGCTCCGGACGTCACCCCCTCCGGTGAACCGTTCCCGGCCGCCGGTCCAGAGCGCCTGGCCCAAAAAACAACGCCTCCCTGTGCGGGGAGGCGTTGTTCCATGCTGCCGGGAATCTAGTGAAACTCCACGTCAATGCGCCGCTTCTCATCCGGATGCGCCTTGGGGATGCGCACTTCCAGGACGCCGTTTTTGTAGGTGGCTTTTACCCCTTCCGAAGAGACACGGGCAGGGAGCGTGACGGAGCGGGAAAAGCGGCCGGAGAACCGCTCCTGCCGGTGCATCCGGTCTTCCTTCACCTCGTTGACCTTGTTGATGCTGCCGGTTATGGTCAGGACGTTGTTCTCGATATCGATCTGCACGTCTTCCTTTTTTTCCAGACCGGGAATGTCACACGTCGCGACCACTTCCGTATCCGTCTCGTACACGTCGATGCGGGGAGTGGACAGGAACCCCTCCGTGCCGGCAAAGAGGCCGGGCAATCCGGTGGTAAAGAAGCGGTCCAGCTCCCGGCGCACGTTCTCCAGATGGCGAAATGGTTCATAGGGAATCAGTGACATAACAGCCCTCCTTTTCGTGGTTACATTGTTATTCTGGCGGTACATGGAAATCGTATGCATCGGTTGTGCCGATTTCGTCGCCGTGCCCTTGTGCCGGGAGGGAGGGCGTCTTATAATGGAAATCAGCACAAGGATGATAATGAAAATCATTGTAGTTGAACATACTGCAAGGAGAGAACACGAAAGGAAGTCGCCCATGTCCTCCGAATTGAACCTGTCCGTCTTGGAACAAACATACCGCCTCTCGATCGCAGGGGAAGTGACGGCGCCGCTGGTGTTTGCCGCAGACGGTCTCCTGCGGAAAGAGACCGTCAAGCCGTTTTTGCGCCAGGTGGGCGAGCAGATCGGTTCCCCCACGGCCGTGGTGACGGCGTCCATCTTCTTCAAACGCTTCCTGACCGTGATTTGCGGCGGCTTGTACGCCATGTCCGTCCATTCGGCCGGGCTCGATTTGTCGCTGGGCAACGTTCTCTTGACCGCTGAGAAAAACTGGGCCCTTCCCCGGTTTGTCCTGCGCGACGGGAGTGTCAGCACGCCCGGCGGCCCGGGGCGGGACGTCTGGCGGGAACAGGTGCTGCGCCGCTTTTTTGCCGAAACGGTTCAACCGCTGATTGCGACCCTGTCTGCGGTTACCGGCATACACGCGAACGTTTTGTGGGCGCATACCGCCTACATCGTGCACTACTATTACGAGGACTGGCAGCAGCGGGACGAGCTGTCTGCGCTTCGCGGGCAGCTTGCCGCCGATTTCCGTTTTCTTTGCCGCGAGGCCGGGCCGGACCTGTTCGGCCTGACAACAGGCAATCCGCTTGACACCAGCTTTACCGTCGTCTCCCATCCCAAGCAGCCGGACCGGCCGATCCGCATCCGCCGCCAATGCTGCTTCCAGTACCGCCTGGCGGGAGGCCGGTGCTGCTACACATGCCCGCTTCTGAACGAAGAAAAGCGGACGGAACAGATACTCGCTCTCGGACACTGACAGCGCCGTTTTGGACGGCGCTGTTTTTGCGTGCAGGCGGAAAAGAGGGGATCCGGGAGTCCGGCGCCCGGGATCGACGGACACCTACCTGTTTCCTTCCTGTCCGCTCTCCGTGGTATCATGTGGGTATCGTCGACACGAAGCGCTGGAGGAGTGGGAATGGAACAACTGGTCATCGGGAGTCTGCTGTCGGCGTTGGCCACGGGCGCAGGAGCCTTGCCGATTCTCTTTTTTAAAACGGTGACGCACCGCTGGCGGGATATCTTGCTTGCCTTTACAGCGGGCATCATGATGGCGGCAGCCACCTTCAGTCTCATTCCGCAGGCGCTGGCGGAAGAGCGGTTTGTCGTCGTCTGTCTCGGCGTGTTGACCGGAACGCTTGTGCTGACCGTGCTGGAAAGCGTCATTCCGCACATCGAACTGGAGCACACGCGGGTCAACATCTCGATGGATACGCAGGCGGTGTTGATTCTGTCGGCCATCACGCTGCACAACATACCGGAGGGGCTCTCCGTGGGGGTGAGCTACTCCGCCGAGCAGACCGGACTGGGCGGGCTGATCGCCTTTGCGATCGGAGTGCAAAACGCCCCGGAGGGCTTCCTCGTCGCCCTGTTTCTGATCAATCAGCGGGTAAGCCGCTTCAAGGCGTTCCTGCTCGCTACGCTGACCGGCTCGGTGGAGGTCGTCTCCGCCTTGGTCGGCTACCACCTGACGGCGGTTGTGGAGGGACTGGTCCCCTACGGCCTGTCGTTTGCCGCCGGCGCGATGCTGTTTATCGTTTACAAGGAACTGATTCCCGAGAGTCACGGCGACGGGCACGAGCGGTCGGCCACCTTTTCGTTTATTATCGGCCTCCTGGTCATGATCGGGCTGATTCAGTGGTTTGGCTGAGCGGTTTGGCTCCGTGGCGTCACAAAGAGTTTCGATTTTTCCTCAACTTCCTCTCACAACCCGGAGCGGAAATACCGAAACCATATATATAGAGATTTTTGATTACGGGAAGTAGGGAGTGTCACCATGGAAAAGTCGACCTTGATCGGTATTGTACTAGGCATCCTCGCAGTAGGTGTCGGGATGGTGCTGAAACACGCCAGCCTGACATCGTTGATCAATCCGGCAGCGTTTATGATCATTATCGTGGGTACGGCTGCCTCCGTGTTCAACGCGTTCCCCCTGTCGGAAATCAAACGGATTCCGGCGTTGTTTCGCGTACTGTTTACCGAACAAAAGCTGCCGTCCAAGCGGGAGCTGATCGACCAGTTCATGAACTGGGCCTCCATCGCCCGCCGCGAAGGCCTGCTGGCGCTGGAGAACACCTCCGATGAGATTGAAGATCCGTTCCTGCGAAACGGCATGAAGATGATCATCGACGGCGGCGAACCGGAGTTTGTCCGCGACGTGCTCAATGAAGAAATCCACTCGATCGAGGAGCGCCATCAAGCGGGCGCGCAAATTTTTTCCCAGGCGGGCAGCTACGCCCCGACGCTCGGGGTATTGGGGGCGGTGGTCGGCCTGATCGCCGCACTGGGCAACATGAGTGATGTCAATGCGCTGGGGCAGTCCATCGCGGCGGCGTTCGTCGCTACCCTGCTCGGGATTTTTACGGGGTACGTGCTGTGGCACCCGTTCTCCAACAAGCTGAAGCGCAAATCCAAGCAGGAAATCGAGATCAAGAAGATCATGGTGGAGGGGCTGCTCTCCATTCAGGCGGGCGTATCGCCGGCGGCCATCGAGCAAAAGCTCCTGGTCTACATCCCGACCCAGGAACGCGTGGGGGCGAAGGATGAGAAGAAGGAGGAGGAGGCCGTGGTAAATGGCTAGACGACAAAAACGTCAGGCTCACCACGAGGAGCACATGGACGAGACCTGGCTGATTCCGTATGCAGACCTGCTGACGCTTTTGCTCGCGCTGTTCATCGTCCTGTTTGCGTCCAGCAAGCTGGATGCGCAGAAATTTGACCAACTGGTCCGCTCCTTCAACGTCGCGCTGAACGGCGGGCTGAGCGTGCTGAACCAGCCGAGCCCGGTGCCGCTCGATCCGACCCTCGCCCAGCAGACCCTGCACAAGGGGCAGCAGGCGGAACGGGAAAAGACGGAAGAAGAGCGGAAGCTGGAAGAGGCCATTCGCAAGGAAACGGAAGACTTGAAAAAGCTGCAGCAGCAGATGGAAGGATACATCATCAGCAACAAGCTGGAAGACAAGCTCCAGACCAGGATGACGGAAGAAGGGCTCCTGATCACCATCCTGGACAACGCGCTGTTTGATTCGGGCAAGGCCGACCTCAAGCCGGAGGCGCGGAAGCTGGCGACGGAATTGGCGGCGATGCTGGTGCCCCACCCCAAAAAGGTGACGGTCACCGGACATACGGACAACGTCCCGATTCACCGTCCGGAGTTTCCCTCCAACTGGGACCTGAGCGTCAAACGGGCGGTCAACTTTTTGAAGGTCCTCTTGGAAAACAAGCAGCTCGACCCGGCCAAGTTCAGCGCGACCGGCATGGGCGAGTACCATCCGGTGGCCAGCAACGCGACGCCGGAAGGGCGGGCCAAAAACAGGCGGGTGGAAGTGGCTATTTTGCGCGACCTGGCGGCACCGCCGAAAAACAGCGTGCAGCCATAACCATAAGGAAAGGCAAAGGGATAGCGCGGCAAGCGGCTATCCCTTTTTTGACGGCTCTTCGGCTTCCGGTTCAGCGAGGCCCATCTCTTTTTGGATCGCGGCCATTCGTTTTTTCCCCCATTCGTACATCATCTGAATGATGGGCAGCAGGGTCATCCCCAGCTCCGTCAAGGAATACTCCACACGCGGAGGCACTTCCGGGTAGACTTCCCGATGAACGATGCCGTCCTCGATCAATTCTTTCAATTGGCTGGTCAGCATCTTGTGGGTAATTTTGGGGAACAGCCGCTGCAGCTCGCTGAAGCGGTGCGGCCCTTCCACCCCGAGATGCCACAGGATGACGATTTTCCACTTGCCGCTGATGATGGACAGCGTCAGTTCCTTCTCGCAGTTGAAATCTCCGTTTCGGATTTTTTCCCGAATTTCTTTTCGAATGTCAGACATGTCCTTCTCCTTGCTCGCTTGTATTTCGTCAAAAGTACCCTTTTCGTAACCATCGCACGAAAAAGTGCATGCTTCCAAAGGATGGCGTACATGACTATAATATTTTCTGTCACATAACCCATTGTAAAGGAGTGGCGCAAGAATGTCGAAAAAAGTGCTGATCCTGACCGGCGACGCCGTGGAAGCACTGGAAGTGTATTACCCGTATTATCGATGCCTGGAGGAAGGATTTGAGGTAACGATCGCTTCCCCTACGGATAAAAAGGTACTCCATACCGTCGTGCACGACTTTGAAGACTGGCAGACGTTTACGGAAAAACGGGGCTACCAGGTGGAAGCCCACGCTTCGTTTGAACAGATCAACCCCGAAGAATACGACGCGCTGATCATTCCGGGTGGGCGCGCTCCGGAACACATCCGGATGCACAAGGATTTTCCCCGCATCGCCCGCCATTTCTTCCAACAGGATAAGCCGATCATGATTCTGTGTCACGCCAGCGTGGCCTTGACGGTGATCGCTGACGAGATCAAGGGACGGAAGATGACCGCCTACATGGCGTGCCGTCCGGAGGTGGAGGCAGCGGGGGCGACCTACGTGGAAACCCGCTTCCATGTGGATCGCAACCTGATTTCCGGCCATGCCTGGAACGATCTGCCGCAGTTGATGAAGGAGTTCATCAAACAGGTACAAGCTTCCTGATTGACAGACAGGACGAACAAGAAGGGACAGCGTCAGAAACACGCTGTCCTTTTTTTGCTGCAGGAATCAGGTGGACCTTTTCTCCCGAATCACCGTCTTGATCTGCCACGGCTTCGTCGGCAGCCGGATCGGTGTGGACCGCTTGTTTGTCAAAGCCGCACGGGACATGGCCGCGCATGGCTTCAACGTGGTACGGTTCGACTACGCCGGATGCGGCGAGAGCGAGGGTGAATACGGTGCGGGCGGGATGGATGCGCTGCTGCGGCAGACACGGGATGTCCTGGAGCATGTGAGGAACATGGAATCGGGCGCTCCCGGCAAGCTGATTCTGCTCGGGCACAGCCTGGGCGGTGCCGTCTCGCTCTTGACCGCGGCCCGGGACAGCCGGGTGGACGGATTGGTGCTGTGGGCGCCGGTTCTCCGCCCGTTTGAGGACATCGTCCGCATTGTCGGAGAGGAATCCTACCGGGAGGCGCTCCAGTACGGCCAGACCGACCATCGCGGGTACGTGCTGCGGGATACGTTTTTCCAGTCGCTGCGGGGATATGAACCGCTGCGGGAGGCGAAGCGGTTTACAGGAGACGTGCTGCTCCTGCACGGCAACCGCGACGAGGTCATCCCGGTCGATTCCGTCTTTCACTATGAACGGGAGCTGCGCCTGCGGCAGACGGGGCGCTGCGAGACAGAGGTCATCGTCCGCGGCGATCATACGTTTTCCGCCCACGACGCGTATCAGCGCCTGATCAGCCGAACGACCGCGTGGTTGGCACAACAGGCGGGGAACGAGACGGTGGCGGTGTGACGCGGAGGACGGATCATCCGAGCAAGGACACATGTCCAAAGAGCGTTTTTGGGATGTGTGCCGAGCATATAGATTTGCGGCTATAAGGCAAAAGCCCCTCACGCAGAGGGGCTTTCGTTTGCCTTGATATGATCGAGCAGGCCGCGGCAGCCCGCCTCCACCAACTGGTAGACGTAGTCGAACCGGCCGGTGTAATACGGGTCTTCCACGTCGCTCTCCGGCAGGTGCGGCGCGAAGTCCAGCAGGCGGTAAACAGCTTTGCCGGGCGGGGCCATGCGCTTCAGCGCGGACAGGTTTTCCTCGTCCATGCAGACGATGTAGTCAAATTCGGAAAAATCCACCGGCGTGATCTGACGGGCCCGCAGGGTGTCGTGCGGGATGCCCTTTTCGCTCAGGACTTTGCGCGTGCCGGCGTGCGGCGGCTCACCGGCGTGCCATCCGCCGATGCCTGCCGAATCGATGGCGATTCGCTCCGCCAGCCCTTCCTCCTCCACCAGCCGGCGGAAGACGGCTTCCGCCATCGGCGAGCGGCAGATGTTGCCGAGACAGACAAACAAGACTCGAATCATGGACAAGCTCCTTTCGCACATCTCAAAAACGGATACAGTTGTATGATAGAATAGGATCACACCAAAAGGCAAAAGCAAAAAGGGACGGGATTCATTCGTGAAAGCATACCTGTACCGCATCCGCTTTGTCGCCTCCGTCATCGCCGTGACCGTGCTGCCGATTCTCGTCACCGGAGCGGTTTTGCTGAGAGCGGCCGAGCAGGCGCTGCTGGAGGAGAAAAAGCAAAAACTGATCGCGGTAACGGAGCAGCTCGATTACGTGTTGTCGAAAGATTTTGACGCCATGCTCCGGGAACGGGGGATGCAGGCGGCGCCGCGGGAACAGCAGATCGAGGCGTTAAACCGGGCTCTGGCGCCGCTGACGGACCGCCTCGCCGCCGCACATCCGGGGATCGGGGTCGGCTATTACGCGGCGGGATTGGACGCGATCGTGACGTACGATCCCAGCGAGGAGATGAGCCGTTACGTGGGCAAGTCGATCCCTCCCGACCATCCCGGGCGGCGGGTGATGCGTGACGGCGTCGTCGAGGTGGCGGTCGGCCAGCAGGTGCGGGGGAACATCATGAACGCGATGCACCCGCTGACCCGCAATGGCCGGATCATCGGCTACGCCTGGGCCAACGAACTGATGAGCAGCATCGACGTGCAGCTCGCGGGCATGCGGAAGAGCATCTACGCCATCCTGGGCATCGGCTGTATGGTGGCGGCGGCGGCCAGCGGTCTGCTCATGCACCGGCTGGAAGTGATCCTGGCCGAGATCAAGGCGGGGCTGAGGCGGCTGCGGTTTGACCTGTCCTTTCGCATGAAACGGCTGGACGGCGAGCCGGGGGAGATTTCCGACGCGATCAACAAGCTGGCCAGTGACCTGCAGGCGAGCCGCAGCCATACGGAGACGATCGTGCAGAGCATGGACAGCGGCATCGTCGCGCTTGACCACTGCGGACGGATCACCGCCTGGAACGACGCGGCAGCCCGGATGACCGGACTGGCGGCCGAGCAGGCGGTGGGGCAGACGTATACGGACATCTTTGCGGAGGAGGAGGTGCTGGTGGCTGCGCTGACCGACGCCCTGCATCACGGCCGGACGGCCCGGGACGCGGAGTGGCGGCCCGCCCGCCGCGAGCGGGGAGCACAGGTTGTCAACGTGACCACCTCCATCTGGCGCGGACCGGCGGGAGAGGTGCTGGGTGCCATCGCCGTGCTGGACGACCGGACGGAGTGGAAGCGGATGGAGGCCAAGCTGGCGCAGGCGAAACGGCTGGCCGTGGTGGGCGAGCTGGCCGCCAGCATCGCCCACGAAGTGCGCAATCCGCTGACGTCGATCAAGGCGTTTGCGCAAATCCTCGAGGAAGAATGGCCGCCCGGACACGACAACCGCGAGTACACCGGGATCATCGTGGAAGAAGTGGAGCGGCTGAACCGCTTTGCGGACGAGCTGCTGCTGTTCGCCCGCCCCAACGAGGAGCGGCACGTCCCCTCGTCCGTTTGCGACGTGCTGGACCAGACGCTGGCGCTGGTGGAGCCGGGCATGGCCAGGCAGGGCATTGCGGTGGAAAAGACGTACGCCGCTTCTCTGCCGGCTGTATTGGCCTCGCCGGAACTGCTGAAACAGGTGTTTCTCAACATATTGATCAACGCGCAGCAGGCCATGCCGAACGGCGGCAGCGTCAGGGTGGAGGCGGAGGGAGACGAGCGGGAGGCGCGCATCCACGTCACCAACGACGGCCCGCCCATCGCCGAAGAACACCTGCTGTCCGTGTTTGATCCGTTTTTTACCACCAAACCGGCCGGGACGGGGCTGGGGCTGGCGATCTCCCAACGAATCGTCCAGGCGTACGGGGGACAGATCAGCGCCCGCAACGTGCCGGGAGGAGTCCGGTTCACGGTGACGCTGCCGGCGACCGACAGAAAGGAGGAAGAGGATGAAAAAACGGGTGCTGCTGGTCGATGACGAGGCCAATGTGCGTAAGGCGCTGACGACGACGCTGCGCAGGGCGGGGTACGAGACGAGAGAGGCGTCCGGCGGAGCGGAAGCGCTGGAACTGGTGCGCAGCTTTCGGCCCGAGGTGATGCTCCTGGATCTCAGGATGCCGGAGCCGGATGGCATGGAGACGCTGCGGCGGCTGCAGCAGGTGGACGGGCCGCGTCCCAGCGTGGTGATGATGACCGCCTACGGGTCCGCCGCGGACGTGATGGAAGCGATGAAGCTGGGAGCGTTTGACTACGTGCAAAAGCCGTTTGACGTGGCACGGATCAAGCAGGTGGTGGCCAGAGCGGTGCATCAGCGCGAGCCGGACGAACCGGCGGGGGCGGTCAGGAGGCCGACGGAGGAGCTGACGGACCAGCCGGGGCTGGTGGGGTTGAGTCCGGCGATGCAGGAGGTGTACAAGCTGGTCGGGCGGGTCAGCACGACCAAAGCTACGGTGCTGATCCAGGGAGAGAGCGGAACGGGCAAGGAGCTGATCGCCCGGGCGATACACGCCAACAGCCCGCGCGCGGCCAAGCCGATGATCCCCGTCAACTGCGGCGCCATCCCGGAAACCCTGCTGGAAAGCGAACTGTTCGGCTACGAACGGGGCGCGTTTACGGGGGCGGCCGGCCGCAAACCGGGGCTGTTTGAGCTGGCGGACGGCGGCACGCTGTTTCTCGACGAGGTGGGCGAGCTGAGCATGCCGCTGCAGGTCAAGCTGCTGCGCGTGCTGCAGGATCGGACGCTGGTTCGGCTGGGCGGCGTGGAACCCGTGCCGGTCGACGTGCGGATCATCGCGGCCACCAACCGGGACCTGCGGGAGCTGATACGGCGGGGGCAGTTTCGCGAAGACCTGTTCTACCGGCTGCACGTCGTTCCCATTCACATGCCGCCGCTGCGGGAACGAAAGGAAGACATCCCGCTGTTGGTGCAGCACTTTCTCGCCAAATACGGCCGGGAGCTGGGCAAGGAGGGCTGCTATCTCTCGCCCGCTGCGCTGGACGTCCTGATGGCGTACGACTGGCCGGGCAACGTCCGCCAACTGGAGAACACCATCGAACGCGCCCTGGTGCTGGCCGGCGGCTCCGCCATCCTGCCGGAGCACGTGGAGGTGCACCCGAGGGAAAACGAACCGGCTGGCGCAGCAGACGGCCTCGCCGCGATCCGCATCGAGAATCGGACGATGCGGGACATCATTCGCGAGGTGGAGCGGGAAGCGATCGTCCGCGCGCTGCGCAAAGAGCGGGGCAACCGGCTGCGGACGGCCAAACGGCTGGGCATTTCCCGCCGCGCGCTCCTGTACAAGCTGGAAGCGTACGGGCTGGACGGTCAGGAGTGGGAGTAGAGGTGCCGACCACACGCACACGGGCTGCACCGTTACGCACACGAACTGTGCAAACTGGAGTCAACGTGTGCAAAAAGTAGTCAATGACCGGCAAGTATTGTTTTGAAAGCGCATACATCCAAGCGGCTCCTGTCCTCGCTGACGGTTGGCATGCCTTTTGCTACTTCCAAAAATGGAAGGCAGCCAATTCTTTCGAAAAGGGGGAAATGTCACGTGTTTCAAGCCATGACCAACGCGTCGGTCCGATTGGTGCAGCGCTATCTGCCCGACGCCTTTATCTTCGCCATTATCCTTACGTTCGTCGTCTTTTTTGCCGGAATGGCCGTCAACGGTAAGTCGCCGCTGGAGATGGTAACGTACTGGGGAGACGGCTTCTGGGGACTGCTCAGCTTCACCATGCAGATGGTGCTGATTCTTGTCACAGGTCATACGTTGGCCAGCACGGACCTGTGCAAGCGGGGATTGCGCTCGGTGGCTTCCACCGTCAAAACACCGGGGCAGGCAATCGTCCTGACCAGCCTGGTCTCCTGTTTGGCGGCTTGGATCAACTGGGGGTTCGGGATCGTCATCAGCGCCCTGCTGGCCCGGGAAATCGCCCAGCGGGTGGAAAAAGTGGATTACCGTCTGCTCATCGCCAGCGCGTATGGCGGTTTTGTCGTCTGGCACGGCGGACTGTCCGGATCCGTCCCGTTGACGGTGGCCACGGAGAAGCACATCCTGCAGGACGTCATCGGAGTGATTCCCACGTCGGAAACGCTCTTTTCGCCGATGAACCTGACGATCGTCATCGCCATCATGATCGCCCTGCCGCTGATCAACCGGATGATGATGCCGGCGGAAAAGGATACGGTGGTGTACAAGGGGCCGGGCATCGATCATGAAGAGACGGCAGCCGCGTCTGCTGCGACAGCAGAGGACAGTCCCGCCGCCAGGCTGGAGAACAGCCGGATCGTGTCCGTGCTCATCTCCGCGTTGGGCCTGGTCTTTCTGATCGCCTACTTTGTGAAAAACGGCTTCAAACTCAACCTGGACATCGTCAACTTCGGGTTTTTGTTCCTCGGCATATTGCTGCACGGTACACCGCGCAAGTTTCTCGACGCCATGAACGAAGCGGTCAAGGCGACCGCCGGGATCGTTGTGCAATTTCCGTTTTACGCCGGCATCATTGGGATGATGACCGGGTCGGGGCTGGCCGCCAGCATCTCGCAGTGGTTCATCAGCATCTCCACGCCAACCACCTTCCCGCTGTTTACCTTCTGGAGCGCAGGCCTGCTCAACGTCTTCATCCCTTCCGGCGGCGGTCAGTGGGCGGTGCAGGGGCCGATCATGATGCCGGTCGCCACTGAACTGGGCGTTTCCCATGCCAAAGTGGCGATGGCGATCGCCTGGGGCGATGCCTGGACGAACCTGATCCAGCCGTTCTGGGCGCTGCCGGTACTCGCTCTGGCGGGGCTGGGGGCGCGGGACATCATGGGGTACTGCCTGATGATGCTGTTCGTCACCGGCGCGATTATCAGCCTGGGCTTCCTGCTGTTTTAGCGGCCCGCGAAACATACGTGGAGTCCGCCTGGGCGAAAACGTCTTTCACCATGAAGAAGCCGGCATCTGTCGAATGCAGATGCCGGCTTGCGGTCGTATGCTGTTACACCACCGTCAATTGCGATTCCTGTTGTTCTGCTTCGGGGGGGACCAACTGTTTGATTGCGATCCGCGTCACGCGGTGATTGTCCATGTCGGTGACCGTAAACAGGTGGTTTTCCCACTCGACGGAAGCGCCGACGGCAATCTCTTCTTCGAGCTGGCTGTACAGCCAGCCGCCAATGGTATCGACGTCTTCGGACACCAGTTCAAACGGCAGGTGGTCGTTCAGATCGGTCAGCAGGGTCTTCCCGGCGACGGACAGGCCGTCGACCGTCTTTTCGATGTCGGGACGTTCGTCCGTGTCAAACTCGTCCTGAATGTCGCCGACGATCTCTTCCAGGATGTCTTCCATGGTGACCAGACCGGCCGTTCCGCCGTATTCGTCGATGACGATCGCCAACTGCGAGCGCTTTTTCTGCATCAGCCGCAGCACGTGGCTGATCTCCATCGATTCCGGTACGGTCAGCACGGGGCGGAGGAAATCCTCCAGCCGCACGTCCTTGTTCTGCAGGGCGGCCAGGTAAAAGTCGGTTGCGTGGACAAACCCGACGATGTTGTCCTTATCTTCGTTCGCCACCGGAAAGCGCGTGTGGCGCTCGGTGCGAATAATTTCAAGGTTCTCCTCGAACGTGTTGGAGGTATACAGGCAAACCATGTCGATGCGCGGGATCATGACTTCCCGGGCCAGGGTTTCGGAAAAGTCAAACACGTGCTCCACGAGCGAAAGTTCGGTCTGGTCGATGTGGCCGCTTTGATGGCTCTGGTTGACCAGCAGGCGAATTTCCTCTTCCGTGTGGGCCGCTTCGTGTTCGGACACCGGTTCCAGTCCGGCCCACTTCAGCAGCCGGTTGGCGGTTCCGTTCAGGACCCAGATGGCCGGGTACATTATCTTGTAAAACAGCATCAACGGTGCTGCCACCCACAGCGAGGTCGCTTCCGCTTTCTGAATGGCCAGCGATTTCGGCGCCAGTTCCCCCAACACGATGTGCAGGAACGTGATGATGGCAAAGGCCACGCCGAACGAAATCGCGGAAATCACGTAGTCGGGCAGCGCGAAGTTGTGCAGCAGCGGCTCGACGATCATGTGCGCAATCGCCGGTTCACCGACCCAGCCCAGACCAAGCGAGGCCAGCGTAATCCCCACCTGGCAGGCGGACAGGTAGGCGTCCAGCTTTTGCGTCACTTTTTGCGCGAAGCCGGCCCGTTTGTGCCCTTCATTCACCAGTTGGGTCAAACGCGTCTGGCGCACTTTGACGAGGGCGAATTCGGCGGCTACGAAAAAGCCGTTCAGAAAGACGAGAAAAGCGACAAGCAGCAGGTTCAGCACTATCGGAATACTCTCCAAGCAAACAGTCATCCTCTCTGGAATATTTTGATTGATTCTTTTTTTATGATACAAGATTGGCCCCTGATGCACAAAGCCGAAAAACCGGCGTCCCGGCCCCTGGGGACCCGCTGCCCGGGAAAAACGGCGGTAAGGTGGCCGTCTCACGTGTTTTTGCTCCCGCAACGGCCCGCAGAGGCCTGTACGGAAAAGGCGGCTCGTCAGCGCACGTGCAGCAGGTGCTGGCCGTAGACGAAGAAGGCGGAGAGCACGCCGGCCAGGGCGAGATAGGCGATCAGCACTTTCCACTTGGTGGAGGCCGGTGCCTCATAATACGTCGTCAGACGGTGCAGGAGCTCCTCCACCTGGGCCAGCCGTTGGCGGGCGGCCTGGTCCGCTTCGGTGAGCAGCGCGGAGGGAGCGGGACGGGACGGATCGCCGTCCACGAACAGCACCGGTTCGTGCTCCCACTTCCGGAACAATTCCCAGGTCCGCTCCGCATACTCCTTGTCCATGGCGATGCGGTCGCGGACAAAGCGTTTGTCATCCTGCAAAAACGGGATCAGGAAGCCTTTGGGCGCTTGGGCGGCGAACGCCTCCTGCTTCTCGGCGTAGAGCCGTTCCCGGGTCTCGATCGACGAGTCCAGAAGCGGCCAGCGGGCAATCTCCTGCAGTACGCCCTCCAGCTTTTCTTTTTCGTACCGCAGCACGCGCTGCCGGTACCCTTCCCGCGCACGGCTCCACCAGGTAATCAACCCGATCACAAAAATGAAGACCATCATCGGACCGGGGCTGGCTAACAGCATGGCGCCCAGCCCGAGCAGGCCGAAGAACCAGAGTTTGGTGGACAGCACGGAGACGATCCGCCCGCCGTCCAGCGGCGAGACCGGCAGCAGGTTAAACAGGTTGAGCAGCGCGCCGAGGTAGATCACCAGCGCCCAGAACGGATCATGCGTCCACCAGTAGAGGGGAAGGGCCGGCAAAAAGGCGAGCATGCCCGCCAGCGGCCCGCCGTAGGCCAGGTACGCTTCGGTGCCGGCGTCGCGCGGCTGGTCCTTCATCGCGATAAACGCCCCGGCAAAGGGAATGAACACGGCCGGCGACGTTTTGATCCCCTTTCGTTTGGCGGCGATGACGTGCCCCATTTCATGGACAAAAATCAGATAGACGATGGCTGCTGCGAATTTCCAGCCGTACACCATGGCGTACGCCCACAGGCTGACGATCATCGACAGCAGCGTGGTGCCGAATTTGGAAAATTTCAAGAGGCCCACAAGCCACTTCAGGTTGGTTAGCAGAAAAGCGCCAAGGGCCAATAGAGCCGACCTGGTTTTGTTCATGCCAGTTCCTCCCGAACGGTAATGCTAGGCTGTCATCCGGATATACGAACAGCAGCGGGGAAAGTTTCTCTGCAAGGGGCCGGCTGGCTGCGGGCCCGGTTTGGCGGCTTTTGATGTGTCTACGCGTCCAGCCGCGGATTGTGAAAGGTAAAGCCGTATTCCCCGTACAAGGCGTTGTAGCGCAGTTCGGCGCCGTCAAAGTACCAGAAGTCGTTCGGGCGGATCACAAAGCGCATGCCCTCCACCTCGAAGACCGCGTCGCCCGGCTGAACCTCGTCTTTTTCTATCGCGTAAAACAGGCCGCCGGTGCCGGGACCGCCCGTGCGGACGTACAGGCGCAGCGTGTCGCCGGGGCGAAATCCGGCGTATCGCTGGTAGGCCTGGGCAAACGCCGGTTCGATGGTCACGTGGATGCTCATGATGGGACTCCTCTCTCACAGGTCATGTACATCCATTGTACCATAAACGGGAAAAACGCCGCTGATGGCACAGCGGCGCAAGCGTCGTCGTCAATCCTTGCCGATGCTGACGTCGTGAGTCGGGTGCATGAACGGCACCCCTTTGGGCGGCTTGTCTTCCAGCAGACCCTTGTTTTCCGCCGTGTTCCAGCCGATGTCGTTGGTCGGGTGAACCCATTTGTCGCCGGACATGACGGACGGGTCCGTCTCCGTGCTCCACTGGTTGAGCGGCGATTCGGGCGAATTGTAGAAGCTGTCGCCAATCACGACGCCGTGTTCGTTGACGAACGGTTTTTGCATGGAGCGGGTCGAGTTTTTGAAATCGGGTGCGCTGATCTGATGGGGAAGCGTGCCATCGATCGAGACGTCTTCATTCACTTCCGTCTTTTGCTTGCGGTCCATCGTGAGCACCTCCTCCCGGCGAAGGTTGTGTTGTGAGCATTCGACTCGGCCTTTTCGCGAATGCGCAGGCACGGCCAGACTGCTCCCGTTCCATTGGACGCGGTCGTGCATAGGGTATAAAAAGGGGGAGATCCGATGTTTACCAGCGTCGTCATTCCGACAAGAAATGCGGCCGATCGGCTCCTGTACACCCTGTTCAGCCTCAACCTGTAGTATACGCCGTTTGACCAATTTGAAGTGATCGTCATGGACAACGCGTCCCAGGACGACACGAGCGATAAGGTGACCGCCTTCCCTGCCCACTATTCCCTGCACTGTCAGCGATTCCGGAGACGGCTTGCGATGCACCGTCTGCTGAACGCGGGCATTTCCCGGGCAAAGGGGGAGATCATCGTCTTCCTGTCCGGCAGCATGATCGTGCCTCGGGAGTTTGTCGGCACCCACCAGCACGTTCACGCGCAGGAAGCGAAGCAGCTCCTGCTGGGATTGGGGGAGCGCCGTATTTATTCCGTCTACGATCCGCGATTCAGCCCGGCCCAGATGGAGGAATGCAGCGCCTGGCTGGAACATTACCCGCAGATCAAACGGCCCCATTCCAGCGCCTGCGTGGTGCCGCTCCTGGAAGAAAAACAGATTGCCAGCGGACTGCCGTTTCACATCGGCCTGCCCTGCCCGGAAGCGGATCGGCGGCAGGTCATTTGCGACAAGTTTGGAACCAGGCTGGAAGGATTCCGGAGACCCTGGGTGCTGTTTGGCACGGAGCACGTGTCCATTCCCCGTGCGGCGCTGATCAAGGCGGGGGGATTCAAGGAACTGCCGCGGCGGGAGACGGAGCGGGACATGGCCAAACGGCTGTGGAAAGCCGGCTGCCAGTTCCGGTTTGCCGAGAAGCTTACCCTGCTCAGGCAGGAGCGTCCGCCCGTCGGCGGCCCCGGTCAACGGAAGTCCAGAAACAACCGCCGCGCGAAGTAAAGGCCCGGCGGTTGTTTCGCGCGTGTCATTCTTACCGGTTTTCTTTTAGCCGCTCTTGTGGTTCACTATTGATGGAGCCGTCAGAGCGGACCGCTTCGGATTGGGCTTTCGGCCCGCGGATCTCGGGGGTCTTGCCGAAATCTTTTTCCTTATTTCGTACCATCATCTGCCCTCCTCTTGTGTCGCATGGTGTTAGTATGACCGGAAGCGGCAGTGATGATGAACAGGCAACGGTGAAAGGAGACGATGGTCCATGGCAAAGAAACAGCGCAAACCGCAGCGGCCGACTGCACAACCGGCTGCCGCGGAGGCGAAAACGGGTCTGAACCTGAAAGAGATGCTGAGCCAGGAAGCGCTGGACAAGCTGAAAATGCTGGAGCGGGAGGTACAGGCTGCCCGCGAGCGGGAGGAGAAGGAAGCGGCGGAGCGCAGACGGCGGGAGCAGGAAGAGCGGGAGCGCAACAAGAGCTTTGCCGAACTGCTGGAGGAGTACGACAAAAAAGGCGGAGGCAAGTACAGTTGACGGCGGGCGCTGGCGGCCGGAAGCAGCGGCCGGACACGTCGAAAAACGGCCTGATGAAAAAGCGGCAGCTCTTGGTCAAGGATGAATCCGTCAAGGAGCGGGGACGTGATATCTTGTCCCGGCTGGGGAAGAGGGACAGATAGGCGGCGTACAGGGATTTTTTCCCCGCCTTTCCCATATAGCTAAAAGAAGGAAAGGGGGGAGCCCTGTGGGGACAATCCTGCTGCTTGTCAGCATCTTCTGCGTGGCGGTAGGCACTTGGCGGCTGATCGGCATCTACAAGGAGGGCAAGCCCGAAGGCAAATGGCTCTGGTGGACGGTGGCCAGCGTGGGGATTACGCTCTTTTTTCTCCTGAAGCTGGTCACGGACACCCCTGCCCTCTATTGAAAAAGCACCTGAAGCGTAGCGCTTGCAGGTGCTTTTTTTGCGTCCCGTCCGGGATCAGGCCATCAGGTCGGCGGACGCTCCCGTGCGGCTTGGCGAAAAGCCGCAGCGAAGGTGGCGTTATTCGTAGCGCAGCGCATCGATCGGGTCCAGCTTGGCCGCCTTGTTGGCCGGATAGAGGCCGAAGAAGATGCCGATCGCGCTGGAAAAGGCAAAGGCGATAAACACGCTGTGCCAGGACATGAGCGGCGGCAGCTTGGCGAAGTAGGAAATCAGCGCGGCGGTGCCGAGGCCGAGCAGGACGCCGATCAGACCGCCAATCAGGCAGACGATCACCGACTCGATCAAAAACTGGACGAGAATGTCCCTTCGCCGCGCTCCCAGCGCTTTGCGGATGCCGATCTCGCGGGTCCGCTCGGTGACGGAGACGAGCATGATGTTCATCACGCCCACGCCGCCGACGACCAGCGAAATGCCCGCGATCACGCTGAACACCATCGTCAGTGTGCCGGTCACCTGGTTGAACTGGCTGACCTGCTGCTGCATGCTCACGGCCCGGTAGTGGCCTTCTTTCTGGTGCTTGCGGCTCAGGTACTGGATCGACTGCTGCATGGCGGCATTGACCGACTCCTTGTCGGTCGCCTTGCCGATCAGGTAGCTGACCCACGGCTCTTCGTACCGGCTCTGGTCAAACCGGATGGGCACGTAGGCGCTGTAGGACTGCTCCATGTCGAAGCGAAACTTGTCCTCCTTGAACGTGCCGATCACGACCAGCGAGGTGCTGCCCATGCGGACGCGCTGGCCCAACGGGTTCATCCGGCCGAACAGCTTCGTCGCCAGCTCCTCCTCGAGGACGACCACCGCCCGCAGCTCTTTGTCATCCGCCGCGCTGAAAAAACGTCCCCTGGACACTTTTACGGTCGGCTGCACCTTCGGAAAATCGGCCGTCGTGGCGTACAGGTTGACGCGCTCTTCCTTTTTCGGCCCCTTGAGCATCGCCGTGGTTTGGTTCATCGGCACGATGTGCTCGATGTTGGGACTGATTTTGCTCAGCACGTCGGCGTCCTCCACGGTGAGGTCGTCCGGCGCATGCTCTTCCTTGCTGTCGAAGTCAACGAAGACGTTGAACGAGTTTTGACCGAATTTCTCCATCTCGCTGACGATGGCTTTCTGTCCGCCTTCCCCCAGCGCGGTGACGGCGATCACCGAGGTAATCCCGATCACAATCCCCAGCATCGTCAAGCCGGAGCGCATCTTGTTCGCCCAAATGCCTTCCAGGGCGCTGCGAAAACTTTCCCAGACGTTCATGTCGTGATCACCTCGTCGGACGGAACGGCAATCAGCCGGTTTTCCACCCGTTCGTCACGGATGATGACGCCGTCCTTGAACGTGACGATGCGTTCCGCGTGCCGGGCGATGTCCGGCTCGTGCGTGACCAGGATGATGGTGACGCCCTGGCCGTGCAGTTCCTGAAACATGGCCATGATTTCGGTGCCGGAGCGGCTGTCCAGGTTGCCGGTCGGCTCGTCGGCCAGCAGGATGGACGGCCGGTTGACGAGCGCGCGGGCGATGGCCACACGCTGCCGCTGGCCACCGGATAGCTGCGTCGGCTTGTGGTGGACGCGCTCGGCCAGCCCGACGCGCCCAAGCGCCTCCAGCGCCCGTTTTCGCCGTTCCGCCCGTCCTACGCCGGCGTACATCATCGGCAGTTCCACGTTGTGCAGCGCCGTGGAACGGGCCAGGAGATTAAAGGATTGAAAGACGAAGCCGATTTTTTGATTGCGCACCTGCGCGAGCTGCTTGTCGGTCAGTTTGCTGACCTCAATCCCGTCCAGCGTGTAGGTGCCGGAATCGGGCCTGTCGAGGCAGCCGAGCATGTTCATGAATGTCGATTTGCCGGAGCCGGACGGCCCCATGATGGCGACGAATTCCCCTTTTTCCACGGTGAGCGAGACGCCTTTCAGGATGGGCAGTACCGACTCGCCCGTCTTGTACGATTTTGTCAGGCCTTCGACGTGCAGCATCGGTCGACCTCCTTTCTTCCGAACAGGTTAGATGCCCGAATTCTGCGGTTCCGCGGATGGCTGGACCGGGGCGTTCTCCTGGAGGGAGTCAAACGGACCGAGAATCACCTGTTCGTCCCCTTTCAATCCCGACTTGATCTCAGCGAACAGCTCGTTTTCCACACCCACGGTCACTTTCCGCTTTTTCGCCACGCCGTTCTCCGCCACCCAGACAAACGTGCTGCCGTCCGCTTCCTGCTGAACCGCTTCGATCGGCACCTGCAGGGCGTTGTCGATCTTTTCCACGGAGATGTCGATGTCGACGTGGAAGCCCGGTTTCAAGGCGGACAGGTCGCCGCTCGGTTCCAGCGTCACTTTTACCCGGGTCTTCTCCCCTTGTCCCGAGCTGTTTGGCGTTGTGACGGCGATCGGGGAGATGCGGATCACCTTGGCGCTCAGCTTTTGCTTGCCCAGCGCGCTGCCTTCGATCACCGCGGTCTGCCCCAGCCTGATCTTGCTGACGTCGGACTCGTTGATGTCCGCCTCGATCAGCAGATGGTTCAGATTGGCCAGCGTCAGGATTTCCGTTCCCTTGTTCACGTATTGGCCGTTTTCTGCGGCCCGTTCGATGACCGTTCCGTCGGCCGGCGCGACCAGCACGCTTTGCACGCGTTCTTTCTCCAGCAGGGCCTTCTCCGCCAGGCGGGAGTTGATCTGTGCCTCTAGGGAGGCGATCTCTTCCCTGCGCGGCCCTTTTTGCTTCAGCGCGTACTGCTGCCTGGCCACGTTGAGCGCGGACAGCGCCGAGTCCACCTGCGCCTTCGCCTTGTCCAGCTCCTGCTGGGTCGTGGCGCCCGACTCATGAAGCTGCCGGATGCGTTCGTACTCCCGTTTGGCGTTGTCGTAATCCCGCTCCGCCTGGGCGACGCGTTCCCGCTCCTGCGCCAGTTCTTCCGGTTCGCTGCCGGCCTGTGCCTTGGACAGGTTGGCCCGGGCCAGTTCGATCTGCGCGTCGATCTCCATGATCCGGCTTTCCACGTCGGAGGTGTCGATCTTGCCGATGACCTGTCCCTTTTTGACGGCATCCCCCTCCTTCACGGCAAACTCGCGCAGGATTCCGTTGACGTTGGCGTATATCCGCTGCTTGTCTTCGACGGTGACGATCCCGGAGGTGAGTACCTTGGTCTCCAGCGCGGCCGTGGTGACCTTTCCCACGCTGACAGGCGTTCCCGCTGCCTGCTGTGAGCCCATCAGGGTCATGCTTGCGGCTCCCACGGCCAGTACGGCAGCGACGGAGCCGACGATCCACCAGCGTTTCTTCATACGTTCCTGTCTCCTTGCCCAATCATGTTATGAGGTTCGAATGGTTTTACGGGGCTGGAGGGAAAAGGTAACAACGGGTACAGGTTGTTCACAAAATGTTCACAATTATGCGGCGAATCCATGATGGATGGACAGATCGGACTTCTTGCGCTGCCGGTTCGGCGGCAAACATGATAAGATGAGAAGCAGAAACAACCACGTCTATTGGGGAGGGAGCCATGAACCAAGCGCTTCGTTTCGACTACTCGAACGCCCTGGGCTTTGTCCGGCCGCACGAATGGGCGCAGCTTGCCCCGGCGGTCAAACAGGCCCACGAGCTGCTGCACGAAAAGACGGGGGCCGGCCGCGATTTTCTCGGCTGGGTCGATCTGCCCGTCGACTACGACCGGGACGAATTTGAACGGATCAAACAGGCAGCGGCGAAAATCCAGGCGGAGTCCGACGTGCTGCTGGTCATCGGGATCGGCGGTTCGTACCTGGGCGCCAAGGCCGCCGTGGACGTGCTGGGCCACCACTTTTACAACCTGCTGCCCAAAGCCAAACGGCGCACGCCGGAGATTTACTTCGTCGGCAACAATCTCAGCCCGGTCTACGTCTCCCACCTGCTGGACGTTCTCGAAGGAAAGGACGTCTCTATCAACGTCATCTCCAAATCGGGCACCACGACGGAGCCGGCCATCGCGTTTCGCCTGTTTCGCGCCTGGCTGGAGAAAAAATACGGGCGCGAGGCAGCGAAAAACCGCATCTACGCGACCACGGACAAGGCGCGGGGCGCATTGAAACGGCTGGCGGACGAAGAAGGGTACGAAACCTTCGTCATTCCCGACGACGTCGGCGGACGCTACTCCGTGCTGACCGCGGTGGGCCTCCTGCCGATCGCCGTGAGCGGCGCGGACATCGACGCGCTGATGCAGGGAGCGGCGGCCGCCCGCGAGCGCTACCTGACGCCCGTCCTGGAAGAGAATCCGTGCTACCAGTACGCGGCCGTCCGCAACGCGCTCTGCCGCAAAGGCAAAACCGTGGAGCTCCTGGTCAGCTACGAGCCGCAGTTCCGCTATTTTGCCGAGTGGTGGAAGCAGCTTTTCGGCGAGTCGGAAGGCAAGGACGGCAAGGGGATTTTTCCCGCTTCCGCCGAGTTCTCCGCCGATCTGCACTCGCTGGGACAGTACATCCAGGACGGCTTGCGCCACCTGTTTGAAACGGTGGTGGCCGTGTCCAAGCCGGCGGTGGACGTGACGATCGGCGAAGACCCGGACGATCTCGACGGGTTGAATTTTCTCGCCGGCAAGGGCATGGACTTCGTCAACAAAAAAGCGTTTGAGGGAACGCTCCTGGCCCATGTGGACGGCGGCGTGCCCAACCTCGTGGTGGAAATTCCGGAAGCGACGGCCTATCACCTCGGCGAACTGATCTACTTCTTCGAAAAGGCGTGCGGCATCAGCGGCTATCTGCTCGGGGTCAACCCGTTCGACCAACCCGGGGTGGAAGCCTACAAGGCGAACATGTTCGCCCTGCTGGGCAAACCGGGGTACGAACGGCAAAAAGCGGAACTGGAAGCGAGACTGCGTGGAAAACAGTAAGACCTACCTGACTGTGGCCGAGACCGCCGCCTACCTGGAACTGCCGGAGACGTTTATTCTGGAAAAAATCCGCGAGGGACGCATCCGTGCCGTTCACAACGGCGAAGAATACCTGATCAACAAGGACCAGTTCCAGCATCATCTGGAGCAGATCCGCAAGCTGCGGGAATGGGAGGAAGCGACCAGGAACGAACCCATTCCCGAAAGCTACGACGTGAAAGACGAGGACTGAGCGCCGCGCTCTTGCCAGGGAGCGGCCACCGGTCTATACTGAAGGGTGTAAACGACATAACGGAAAGCAACTGGGGGAGTCCATCACGCAGGGCTGAGAGGACGGAAGCGATTGACCGTCGACCCTTTGCACCTGATCCAGATCATGCTGGCGCAGGGAAGTGGTTGCAAGCAAAAGAGCTGTCTGTGTTTGCGGATGCGCATCGGCCCACCTTTCCTGCCGGGGAAGGTGGGCTTTTCGCATGCGTTCGTCCGGCGGGGCGGCATCGGCGGGCGGGGGATGGCGGCCGTTTACCAAGGCTTCGCCGCACGGCAGGGCGGGGCGCAGTTCCAGCGAGGAGAGGAAGAACCATGACAAATTGTTTGATCGTAGGCGGAGGCATCATCGGATTAAGTCTGGCATACGAACTGTCGCGGCGCGGGTTGTCCGTCACGGTGGCAGAGCAGGGGCCATGGGGCGGCCAGGCGTCTTCCGCGGCGGCGGGAATGCTGGCTCCGCTCAAGGAGTTTTCCGAGCCCGGACCGCTGCTTGATTTGGGAATGGATTCGCTTCGCCTCTATCCGGAGTGGGCGGCGGAGCTGGAAGCGGAGGCGGGCGGTGACGTGCAGCTCAGCGTCGACGGGCTTTTGACCGTGGCATTGACGGAGGAGGAAGCGGAGCGGCTGCGCGCAAAGTTCGCCTGGCAGCGGGAGAGCGGTTACGACGTCCACTGGCTGACCGGAGCGGCCATCCGGGACGTCGAACCGCTGTTGACGGATCGGGCGGTGGCGGCGATCCACTCGCCGTCCGAAGGGCACATCAACAACCGGCTGCTGCTGCAGGCGCTGGTGACGGCGTGCAGGCGGCGGGGCGTGACGCTGCTTTCCGGCTGCGTGGTGACGGGCATCGCCACGGAAGGAAGCCGGGTGGTGGGCGTCGAGACGACGGCGGGACCGCTGCGGGCCGACGAAACCGTCATCGCCTCCGGGGCATGGGCCGGCATCATGATGGGCTGGCTGGGGCTGTCCATTCCCGTTCGGCCGGTACGCGGACAGATCGCGGCGGTTGCCTCGGCCGGGATTCCGCTGCGCACGGTGATTTTCGGCAGCACGGGCTACATCACGCCCAAACGGGACGGCAAAATCGTCATCGGCGCCACGGAAGACGAGGCCGGCTTCCAGCGGGAGGTCACGCTGGCGGGATTGACCGGCGTGCTCAACGGCGTCATGCCGTATGTGCCGGCGCTCTCCTCTTCCCCGTTTTTGGAAGCGTGGGCCGGACTGCGCCCCGCTACCGCCGACGGCAAGCCGCTGTTGGGGCCGGTGCCGGGATGGACGGGATTGTCGCTCGCCGGCGGCCACTTCCGCAACGGCATCCTGCTCTCCCCGATCACGGCCAAGCTGATGGCGGATTATCTGGAACAGGGAAGGGCGGAGCGGCTGCAGCCGTTTTTGCCCGAACGATTTGCGGGCGTCTCGTTGTAAACGATCTTCCTTCCATAATAAGACCGGTGCTTTCTCCTAAGAAGGCGCCGGTTTTTTCGTTTCGCCGCTGGCTTGGCCAAAAGGGGGTGTTCGGGGTGCCGGGCTGGGGCGCCTTGGTTGCCATTCAGGAATGGTTGGGCCGCAAAATGGGCTAGACTTGCCTGGAAAAATAGACACCTCCCCACACGCAGCCGTATATCGTAATACAGAAACAACAAGAGGGGAGGAGTTTTCATGGAGTCGTCGCAAAAACAACTGTTTCAGGCTGAACCGGCGGCGGTCAGCATGTTGAAGGATATGCGCCAAACCGTGCAGAACATTTGCAAGGAGCACGCGCGGCAAAAGGTACGGATCGAAGCGTTGGACGGCCGCGTGTACGAGGGCAAAATCCTCGATGTTGACGATTTCCACGTCTACGTGGAGATCGAGGAGAACGACGAGGGGCCGGACGAAGATCTGGGAGCGGTGGAGCAGGTCTCCAGCCGGTATCCGCAAAAACCGCGGCCGCATAACGGATGCCCGCCTCGCGGCAATGCCGTCAGTCCATACGGTACGGCCGGTCCCAATGTCAGTCCGTACGGGTTGGTGAGCCCCTACGAGACAGGTCCCAACGTCAGCCCGTACGGGTTGGTAAGTCCCTACGAGACAGGTCCCAACGTCAGTCCGTACGGGTTGGTAAGCCCCTACGAGACGGGTCCCAACGTCAGCCCCTACGGGTTGGTGAGCCCCTACGAGACAGGTCCCAATGTCAGTCCGTACGGGTTGGTGAGTCCCTACGAGACAGGTCCCAATGTCAGTCCGTACGGGTTGGTGAGTCCCTACGAGACGGGTCCCAACGTCAGCCCGTACGGGTTGGTGAGTCCCTACGAAACAGGCGGCCCCGATGCCAGCCCGTACGGAATGGTGAGTCCCTATGAGACGGCCGGTCCGCCCGGCAAACCTGACGAAGCGGTGAGCCCCTACGAGGAAGCCAGTCCGTACGAACAGCCTGCCGAGAAGGTGAGCCCGTACGAGGCGGTCAGCCCGTACGAAGCGGTCAGTCCCTATGAAACCGTCGGTCCCCAGGGCAACGTCACGCTGCAAAACAACATCAATCTGTACGGCAGCCCGTATCCCCAGGTAAGCCCGTATACTGACGTCAGTCCGTACCCATACCCGCCCGATTATCCCTACGTTCCGTTCTACCCGTATGTTCCGTACGGCGTGTACGAGGCGCCTGTTTTCAAGAAAAAAAAGCGCCGCTGTCGCCGCAAGGTCATTCCCCTGGCGCTGTTTACCCTGCTGTCGATTGCCCTGATTTGACCATGGAACCAGCAAATGTAAAAGCCTCTGCCGGGCTGTTTCCGGCGGGAGGCTTTTTCCATTTTCCCCGTTGGTTGAGTACAACCGCGCCGTTTGTCGCACACTACCGGTTAGAATCCGGAAAGGCAGGGATGGAGATGCAACCGATTGACAGCAGTTTGACGGGAACGAGAGGCACGTTCGGATACTTTCGCGAGTCGCTCGAACCGAACGGCTTTACCCTGGCCAACTGGGATTACCACCGGGGATTTTTTGACCGCAAGCTGGACGATCAGGGGATGGTGTATCTGCGGCTGCCGGTGACGGTCAAGGAAGGGGAACTGGACAGCCCGGACGCCTGGTTGGAACTGGGCACGCCGTTTGTGCTGAAACACGTCTACCAGACCGGTGTGGAGGAAGACATCGGCTATTACGTGCCCGTCGCTTCGGCGGCCATGAACCAGTTCCAGGAGCCGGCGGACAAGGACGCGCCTGTGGAACAGGTCTGGATGCGCAAGGCGGAGGCGATCGTCAGAGAGTTGGAAAAACGGTTTGCGTAGCATCAAACGGGCCTTGGGCAGGGGCTCGTTTTTTTTGCGGACGACGCCAGCTCCGCCCGCCGGATGGACCTGCCCGCCGCTTCCGGGGCTCGCCGGCCAGCACCGGTCTGACCTGCCGGGGGCCCTGTCTATGGCGGGGGATTCCGCGGTGGTGTAGAATGGTAGCAACAGGAATGGATTCCCTTCAGGGAGTTGAAAACGATGGCCTGGTACTACCCGCTGCTCAAACTGTATTGGCGTATCCGCAAGCCGCTGACGCTGGGCGTCCGGCTGATTGTCACGGACGACGAAAAAGGCGTGCTGCTGGTGCGCCACACGTATGTGGGCGGATGGTATTTGCCGGGCGGCGGAGTGGAAAAGGGAGAGACGTTTTTGGAGGCGGCCCGGCGTGAGCTGTGGGAAGAGTGCGGCGTAGAGGCGAGGGAGATGAGGCTCTGCCACCTCTACTACAGCGAGCGGGAAGGGAAGCGGGATCACATCGCGCTGTTCCACGTCACCCGGTACCGCCAGCATGAACGGCCGGAGACGGACCCGGAAGTGGCGGACATGCGCTTTTTTGCCTGGTCGGAACTGCCGGAGCAGTTGTCGCCTGCGACGAGGCGCCGACTGGAGGAGTTTCGCGCCGGCCGTTTTGCGGCGGAGCGCTGGTAGCCCGCGCCCGGTATCCCGGCCGCCGGAGTGTTCCTGTGACATTGTGAATAGCAGGCATGACGATTGTTTGTTATGTGCAGAAGTGAGGGTAGACCACCATGAAAATCGCCACCGTACTGCGGAATGACGACTACTCCCGGGAGGTAGAACGGGAGCTGAAGGAAAAACTGCTGGGAGCCGACAGCCCGTACCGCTTTGTCCAGAAGGAGGGCGAGAGGCCCGATCTCGTGCTCTCCATCGGCGGGGATGGAACGCTGCTGGAGGCGGTGCATCAATACGGCTTTGAGCCGACGTACGTCGGCATCCACACCGGCCATTTGGGCTTTTACGCGGACTGGCGGCCGAATGAGCTGGATGCGTTCGTGCAGGCGCTGAAGCAGCAGACGGAGCCGTTTGTTGCCGAGTACCCCACCGTTCAGTGCCGCATTCTGACCCGCGACGGCCGCATCATTCACAAATGGGCGCTCAACGAACTGGTGATCCGCAACGCGTCCCTGTCCACGCTGGTGGCCTGTGTGTACATAAACGGCGACGAGTTTGAAACGTTTCGCGGAGACGGCCTGATCGTCTCTTCCCCGTCCGGAAGCACGGCGTATAACAAAGCGGTGAACGGAGCGCTCGTCCATCCATCCATCGAAGCGATCCAGCTCTCGGAGATCGCGTCGATCAACAATCAGGCGTACCGGACGATCAACAGCTCGCTGGTACTGCCCAAGCACCATGAGGTCGAACTGATCGTGATGAATCCGGAGATCATGATCGGGTTGGACCGGGAGCAGGCGGTCTGGCGGGACGTGTGCTCCATCACCTGCCGCGTCGGCATGGACAAAGTGAAGTTTGCCCGCTACAAGCGGCTCACGTTTTGGAGCCGGGTGCGCAATTCGTTTATTACGGGATAAACGCCGAAAACAGGCGGAGGAGGCGGTTGGGATGAAAAAAGTGGGGACGCTTGCGGCGATTTTTCGCCATCCCGTCAAGGCAATGCGCGGCGAGCGGCTGACGACGTGCCGCGTGGATGCATTCGGCGTGTACGGCGACCGGGGCTATTACTTCCGGGATGAGTCCAGGAACGGCAAGTGTCTCAGTGCGGACGCGGTTCCGGGCATCTTGGGCTACACCGCCCGGCTGGCGGGTGAGAGCGGCGAGGACGCCTACCCGGAGGTGCGCGTGACCGCGCCGGACGGCACTGTGTACGGCTGGGAGGAGACGCTGTTCGCCAAGGTGGCCGAGACGACGGGACGGCCGGTGACTGCTGTGCGCAGCACGCCGCGTGAAGGCGGAGAAAACTGGGAAGATCACGTCCTGCTGGTGACCGATGCCTCGCTGCGGGAGATCGCCCGCCTGGTTGGCCGGGAGAGCCTGGACCCCCGCCGCTTCCGGGCCAATTTCGTAGTCGTGCTGGATGAGGACACGCCGTTCGCCGAGGATGCCTGGCTGGGTAGGCGGCTGCGCATCAACGACGTGGAACTGCAGGTGAACAAGCCTTGCGAACGCTGCATGTCCGTCAACATCGACCCGGATACGCTGGAGATCCATCCGGCCGTGCTGAAAACGGTGGTAAAGCGGCACCGCAACCACTTCGGCGTGTACGCGTCCGTCGTCACCCAGGGGCGGGTGTCGGAAGGCGACGAGGTGTTTGTGGAGGAACCATGACGAAAGGCTGTCCGGCGAGACTGACGGACAGCCTTTCTATCTGAGTTCCTCGTAAATCTCCCCCAGATCGGTGTACCCCCGCCGAATCGCCTTTCCCAGGTATATCCCCCAGAGGGAGGCGGCGGCGACGGCATCGCAGTAGGCGTGGTGGCGGCGGGAGATGTGAATGCCGTGGGCGGCGCACAGGGCGTCCAGCGAACTGCTGCCGATCACCTCACCCGACAGGCGGACCAACAGCATGGTGTCCAGCAGCCGGTGGGAAAACCGCCGACGGCCATGCTTCCATAATGCGGCGCGAAAAAACTGCCGCTCGTGGCGGGAGTGGTGGGCGACCAGCGGCCGGTCGCCGACAAACTGGAAAAAGCGCTGGAGCGCGGCAGCCGGATCGGGCGCGGTGCGGACCATCTCGTCGCGTATCCCGGTGAGGGAGGCGACGTGGGGAGGAATCGGCCGGCCGGGGTCGACCAGGCTGTAAAACGATTCTCCCAAGAGCAGCTGCTCTCCCCGCATCGCCACGGCACCGATGGAGAGGATGGCGTCGCCGCGGTCAGGGGAAAAGCCGGTCGTCTCCAGATCGACCACGACCACTTCCAAATCGGCGAGCGGCAGGCGGGCCCCCGTTTCTTTTCGTTCGCGCCGCAGCGAACGGAGAAAGGCGGCCAGCCCCAGATCGCTGCCGTCCCGCTCCGCTGCCGGCATCCGTGCCGCCTCCGCGGCCCGGCTCATGTGCCACAAGCGACCCCACAGGTTTCGGGTAGGCATAACCGGCACCTCCCTACTCCGGGTATGCGGCCAGCAGTTTTTTGGTCCGGTCCTGCAGCCGCAGCGCCAGCTTCATCGTCTCGCGCAGCATCGAGAGCGTATCCGACGACAGCTCCGACAGTTTGACGTAGCTGTTGCTGGCGTAGGTGCCGTCCCGCCAGTGCAGCGGAGCGATCAGCCGCAGGCCCAGGAGCAGCCGGAAGTGGTGCTCCACCTCCCGGCAGAACGGCTCCGGCCAGACGCCCGCTTCCCGCAGGGCCGCCAGCCGCTCCAGCGTGGAGGCGGCGTGGATGCCGTGGGCCAGGGCGAAGTGGCGGACGGCGTTGACGATCGGCAGATACACGCCGTATTTCACGTTGATCGCTCCCTGGTAGCGGCCGGTGATGTCCGGAGCGATCCGGCCCAGCCAGGTGAGCGGAATCCGGTGGAAGCGGGTGTTGCTCACAAGCCTGCCGATCAGAATCGGGTTGTGGGCGAGAAGCCTCCGGTACTGCCTGTTCAGCGGCGCAACCACGTCCGGCTCCCCCCAGAGGACGCGGGCGTCGCCCACCAACAGGAGATAGCGGGCGTGCTCCCACACCGGATCGGCGGCCCAGGCGGCGAGGCGCTCCATCCATTGGTCCGTGCTGCCGCGCCAGCGGGCGGACACGCAGGTGACGTTGCCGTGGCAGGGCGGATAGCCCACCTGTTCCAATCCCTGCACGATGGCTGCCCCCAGCAGGTGAAAGTAGCCTTCCACACGCTCCGTCTCCCGTTTGTCCATGCCGTTGGGGAGCCGGTAGACAAGCCCGTTGTCCTGATCGCTGATGACGGCCTGTTCGCTTCGCCCCCCGCTGCCAAACTGGAGAAAGGCGAACGGGACGGGCGGCGTACCCACGCCCATTTTCGCCAGGTGGCGCACGGCGAGCAGCACGCCCTGGCGGATCACCCGGTCGTGGATCAGGTTGACGGTCACGGCGTACGGAGCCATTTCCCCGGCCCGCTTCACCCCCTCCAGCCTGGACAGGTCCAAAAGCTCCCGGCGCAGGGAGAGCAGCTCCTGAAACGAACCGGTGTCAGCGATGCGGTGACAGTCCTCAGGTGAGAGAATGAGTGGATCGCCCTTGGGCGGCGGAGACGTAAGGGCGCTCCGACTGCAGCAGTTCGGGATATCCGTATCCCCCGTGTTCGCTAAGGTCAAGGCCCATCACCTCTTCTTCCTCGGTTACGCGAAGTCCCATCGTTTTCTTCATGATGGCGAGAATGACGTACGAAGCGACCAGCACATACACCAGCGCGGAAAATACACCCAGTGCCTGAACGCCCAGTTGGTGGAAGCCGCCGCCGTAGAACAGGCCCGGCATCCCGACGCCCACTTTTTCGACCAGGGCGGGGGCGGCAAAAAAGCCGTTGGACAGCGTTCCCCAGATGCCGGCGATGCCGTGGACGGAGAAGGCGTAGATCGGATCATCAATGCCCATCCGATCAAACCAGATGGCGGTATAGAATGTAAGAATACCTGCCACGGACCCGATGACAACGGCAGCCCACGGTTCCACAAAGGCGCAGGAAGCGGTGATCGCCACCAGGGCGGCCAGCACGCCGTTCAGCATGCTCGGGATGTCTGCTTTCCCCGTGACGGCCCACGCGATGCCCAGGGCGGCAACCGCGCCGGACGCGGCCGCGAGGTTGGTCGTCAGCGCCACGTGGCCGAAGAGGCCGGAGACGGAGCCGAACGTGGAACCCGCGTTGAAGCCAAACCAGCCAATCCACAAGATGATGACCCCCAGCGTGGTGTAGACCTGATTGTGGCCGGGTATCATGTTGGAGCTGCCGTCCTTGTTGTACTTGCCGAGGCGCGGCTTGAGCAGGACGGTGGCGACGAGGGCGGCCGTCGCCCCGGTCAGGTGGACGACCGTCGATCCGGCAAAATCCTGCTTGCCGTGTTCCGCCAGCCATCCGCCCCCCCAGATCCAATGGCCGACTACCGGATAGATAAAGATCGTAAACAAAATTCCGAAAACGACGTAGACGGAGAGCTTGGCGCGCTCGGCGAAGCCGCCCCAGGCGATGGAGAGGGAGACGCCCGCAAAAGCCAGTTGAAACAGGAACTTGATCCCGACCGGAATGTTGGCGAAGGAAAGGGATTCGTAGGCCGCAGCCGCCTGTTCCTCCGTTCCGTTGAAGAAAAAGCCGGTCAGTCCGATAAACGAGTTGCCGTTTCCAAACGTCAGGCCGAAGCCCAGGGCCCAAAACGCCAAGGTGCAGATCCCAAACGTCAGGACCGTTTTGCCGGCGACGTGTCCGGCGTTTTTCATGCGCGTCGACCCGGCCTCCAGCAGCGCGAATCCGGCCTGCATGAAGATCACCAAAACGGCGGAGACCATCACCCAGGTGGCATCCACGGCGGAGGCGAGAAGAGGCAGTGTCGGTTCCATGCAATCCACTCCTTTTTGATGTCAGATAAACTGACATTTTGTTTGTTATGTGAGATTATATGACATGAAATGGTGGAATGCAATCACTTTTTCGCAAGGCTCGTACATGTGCATGTGAGGGGAATCTTGTTTGCTCAAAAAGGAGGGGGGATGATCGCCAAAAGAAAAAGGACCCCTTTTTCATGAAAATGATAAGCATAATTGGCTGCGATCTGTTTCATTTCCAGATTTGCATGCTGGAGGAGAGTCACTAGCTGCTGTTCGATGAAGGCAGCGTGTCCTGTCGGATTGGCATACAGATAGTCCAACGCATGGCAGACCTCCAGCTCATCATTACTTGCCAAGGCTGTGGTCATTTCCTCCATGGTCCAATTTCTTGCAGGATGTTCTGGATCAACGTCTTCCGTTTCCACTTCTTCCAGGTATAACCCCTGCAAAAAGGAATCAAAGTTGGGCGCCAATTCAATGATCTGCTTTTGATCAGCATCAATGAATATAACTGGGGGGTCTTCTCTTGTGTTTCGGTAGTCGAAGGCCACCCACGAATGCCCACTTCCGGAGATGACAACGATATGTTTCGGCAATCCCCATTCCTGTATGAGATATTCACTTTCCAATATCCCCTCTTGTTCACCGATGCCTAAAATGTGGTCGATGTGGATATGGTCATCGGCCCAAGCTGTTCATCCATGCAAGCACACAACTCGGACAGCACTGGCGATAAAAAGAACGGATACCCGGACAGTCCCCCGCGAAGGTGAAACGATGACGAAAACTACGCTGTCCAGGACGAGCATGGCTGATGCTGGCTCAAGGCACACGGTGATGATGATGAATCCGTAATGATACAATGAAACAAAATAGGGAATCTCTTTGGGGGAAGAACCTTATGAGAACCAATCTGTATGTTGTACGGCACGCCCATTCCGTTTATACGCCGGATGAAAGAAACCGACCATTGTCCGAACGCGGCTGTCACGATGCGAAAAAAGTAACCGAATTGCTAAAGCAGGCGAATGTTGATCATGTCATTTCAAGTCCGTACAGACGAGCGATTCAAACCGTCGAAGGAATTGCCCATTACATTGGGAAAGAGGTTGAGATCGAGGAAGGGTTCAAGGAAAGAATCTTGTCTGAAAAACCCGTAGAGGATTTTCAATACGCCGTCGCACGGGTATGGGAAGACGAGCATTTTTCATGGGAAGGCGGAGAGTCGAATGCCGCTGCCCAAAAACGGGGAATCAAAGCAACGGAACAGGTTTTGGCCAGGTTTCCCGGAAAGAATGTCGTCATTGGTACCCATGGCAATTTGATGGTATTACTCATGAATGTTTTTGACAAACGGTACGATTATCATTTCTGGCAGCAACTTTCCATGCCGGATATCTACCGATTGTCGTTCGACGGCACCGATTTGCGAGAGGTCAGCAGGGTGTGGGAAGGGTAAAAAAACCGGGGCACGTACGGGAAGCGATTCGCCCCATCCGTACCAAAACAGCCGCCTTGTGATAAGACGGCTGTTCATGTGACAGGCGGTCCCTACATGGGCCGGGGATGCTCCTTCTGCTGGCGCTGCTGCGAAGCTCCCTGGTTGTCTTCCGTGTGCGTGTCGTCGGCGACCGTGCTGCTGGTCAGGCCGGTGACAGCCAAGCCTTTCTGGTTCAAGTTTTTGGCGCTTTTCCACTGTGCCATGCTGCACGCTCCTTTCCCCCTGGTTCACCTTTAGCTTCCCCCGGCATGCGTCCGTGTTACGCAGCCAGATGTTCCCGCCGGTCTATTTCCGGCCGCTTTTGGAACGGGTATACTAAACGTATCACCTCGCTGGAAAAGGAGGCGTGGCCGCGTGGAAGAACGCGTCATCATCGTCGAGGGGAAAACGGACAGGGAGCGGCTTCTGCAGGTATTGGCCGAACCGGTTTTGATCTACTGCACGTACGGGTCATACAGCGCGGACAAGGCGGGACAGCTTGCGGAAAAACTGGAGACGGCCGACGAGGTGTACGTGTTTACGGATGAGGACCACAGCGGAAAAAAATTGCGCAGGCAGCTTTCGGACGATTTTCCCCACGCCCAGCATCTGTATACGAAACGGATGTTTGCTCAGGTGGCCAACACGCCGTTGGATGTGCTGGCGGAGATTCTGGAGCGGGCGGGCTTTCAGGTGCAGGAGGGACAGCGGGACCCGGAAGTTTGGCCGGACGGGGATAAGAAGCGGCCGCAAGGGCAATAACAACAGTATCTGCACAAGTTGGAGGTGTCTGTTGGTTGCGCAGTCTGGTCGCCTTTATCAACAGGATGAACATCGGGATATGGCTGTTGGGCATTTTTGTCGCTCACGTCCTGCTCTACCTGTTCTTGGGAACCGCCACCTGGCTGGCCACATCGCTCTTGGCCACGGCGTTTTACGGCATCGTGCTGCTGGTGGCCAAACTGGTGGCCGGCCGGTACGGAGACAAGGAGCACATAAAGTGAAAGAGCCGGCGGCCAGCGCCGGCTTTTTGTTCGTTCATCCGCCCAAATACGGCAGGGCGAGGATGATGATGCCCAGGATCCAGACGTAGACGGCAAAGCCTTTCATCGAGCCGGTGCTGATGATCTTCAGCATCCAGCGTATGGCCACGTATCCGGCGATGGCGGCAAACATCGTCCCCACCAGCATCGGAATCATCGCGGCCGTTTCCACCGGTTCCCTGACCAGCTTGAGCGTCTGCAGCACGGTTGCCCCCAGAATGGCCGGAAGCGACAGCAAAAAGGAGAAGCGGGCCGCATCGGCGCGATTGATGCCGCGCAAAAGCGAACCGGCGATCGTCAGGCCGGAGCGGGAGATGGCGGGCAGGATAGCGGCGCCCTGCAGCGTGCCGATGATCAGGGCGTCCGTGTAGTTGATCTCGTCGAACGTCCGCGTCCCCCTGCGCATTGATTCCACCGCCCAGATGATGACCCCCGTGGCGAGAAACTCCCAACCGATCGTCACACCGGTCCGGGAAATCTCCTCAAAAAAATCTTCAAACGCCAGGCCAATGACGGCGGTGGGAATGGTGCCGACGACCAGCAGGCGGGCCAGTTTGCCGGTCGGGTTGGTCAGGACGTGACGAATCTCCGGCCAAAACACAATGACGACGGCGATCAGCGTCCCGAAGTGAAGCATCGTGTCAAAGAGCAGGCCGGCTTCCTGAAGACCGAACAGCTTGCGGAACAGCACCAGATGACCGGTGCTGGAAATCGGCAGGAACTCCGTCAACCCCTGGACGATGCCGAGAATGATATGTTCCAGAAGCACAAGCATCGCGAGTCGCTCCCATCCATTCAGACTGGTAGTGGCTGCCAGTAAATACGACGGTCATGACCGGTTGGTTACACGGCGGAACCGGTACAATCCATACATATGTGATCGCCGGCCGGACTTGCCTGTTTGGCCGAATTTTCTGCGGGATGGGCAAAAAGTTGTGGAATGGATCGCCGCCGGTTGGGTATAGTTAGGATGCAAACAGGAGAGAGAGGAAATGACGGAATGAACAAGAGGCACAACAAAAACCGGGCGCAAGCCGCCCCGGCCAACCTCCAGGCGGGCATGACCGTGACGATGACGGTGGCGCGGCAGACGGATATCGGCTATTTTCTTCACGAGGGGGAGGACGAGGTGTTTCTCCACCGGAGCGAAGCGGAAGGCCCGCTCCGGATCGGCGAAGAGGCGGACGTCTTTCTCTACCACGACCACGAGAATCGTTTGGCGGCTACCATGCAGATGCCCTACGTCTCGTGGGGCGAGTACGGCTGGCTGGAAGTGGTGGATGTGTCCCCGCGCCTGGGCGTCTTTTTGGACAACGGCATCAAGAAGCACCTGCTGCTGTTCGTGGATGATCTCCCCAAGATGCGGCAGGAATGGCCCCGCACGGGTGACCGCCTGCTGGTGACGCTGAAGCGGGACAAGCAGGGACGCCTGCTGGCCAAGCCGGCATCAGAGGAGGAAATCAGCCGGATTGCCGTCCCGGCCGACAGCGACATGCACAACAAGTGGGTGGAAGGTACAGTCTACAAAGTGATCCAGGAGGGAGCGTTCCTGTTTACGGACGACGAGCACGTGCTGTTCGTCCACCGCGACGAGATGACGGAACCGCTCCGCCTGGGGCAGTCGGTCCGCTGCCGCGTGATCTACGTGCGCGCGGACGGCCGGCTGAACGGCTCCATGCAGGCGCGCAAGGAAGTCCGGTACGCAGAAGACGCGGACAAGCTGCTCCACTACCTGATCGACCGGGGCGGCGCGATGCCGTACACGGACGACACGCCGGCCGACATCATCCGGGAGAAGTTCGCGATGAGCAAGTCAGCCTTCAAGCGGGCGCTGGGCAAGCTGATGAAGGAGCAGAAGGTGGAGCAGGACGAGGGCTGGACGAGGTTGATTCGCAAGTAAAAAGACGGGTCCCTGGAGAGGGGGCCCGTTTTCCATGTCGGGTGTAAATTGTGGTGGTTCTGCAAACAGGATGATCCCGCGAAACGCGCCTGTAAATGGAGAAAGACAGGCATTACACACTTATGATGAAACGCAAGTGGTCTTGTGTCCGTCAAAAATTGTAAATAGTATCGCACTAAAGGATGCACCTGGAACCTAAATGAATGTCTCTCATTCCACAAGCTGTACATTCCGCTTTTGTTCCCTGTCCCGGAAACATTTCGCGAACACATTTTTCAGAATCCCCTTTGCATCAAAGAAATACATATCGAATCGTTGCTTTGTTGCTCCAGAAATTGGTGCATCAAGTTCCATTGGAGGATGTGTACAGACGGCAACGGTGTCCCAGGAACAGGAGTAAGTATCTCATACGGCCGTGATGATCAACCATGGAGAGGTGATGCAGGTACCATTGGTTCATAGGGGACAACGTATGCGAGAGCCTATACAGAAATGTGGGTGGGCGGTAGAAAAGAGGAGGTTTTTTCGTTGAAAAAGCGCATGGCAGTTTTTCCATCACTGCTTACCGTGGCGATACTCACAGGTGTCGGAATGGGAAGTGCACCCTACTATGTGGATGCGCAAAAGAAGGAAAGCAAAACAATCAAACCGGAAGACCAGATAAAGAATCATCGATCTGAGAAGACAAACAAGCTGCTGGAAAGAACCTGGAATGCCGCCATTGCAGCATTCAACATCGATACAAACGGCTTGGATCAGGTAGAGTATGCGGACAACCATCATATTTGGGACAAACTTGATACGCGCGAACAGGTCAGCTACACGGAAGCATTGCATCAAGCAATGTCTCACCATAAGATTGGCGACTATGAGACTCTGTTGTTGGTCGATAAGGATGTAACCCAAACAACGATCCTTTTCCAACGTGGGGACGACAAAACATCAGTGAAAATAGAATTGAAGTCCAAGACGGGCGACAACGGTAAGGAATGGTTTGTTGACGGCCAACCGGAAGAGAAGTAGGCAAAAAGGGAAATGAAGGTTTAGAAGATAGGGGGGATACAGCACCGTTTATGGTGCTGTTTTAGCTTTCCCCATCAAATAAAGGAGGATTTGAGATGATAAAAAGCAACTGGTTTCAAATATGGGTAGGCATTTTACTTTCTGTACTAACAGTGACGGTTGTTTACGGAATCCTTTCGTTTGCAGAGGTGACAAAATGGACTTCAACACAAATCATCGGTCATCTTCAGACAAAACCGCAATTATCAGAGCCGCCCTTCGCTCAGGATGGGGCGTTGTCCAGTGGTGATGCTGTCATCTTGCATTCCACTTTGGAAGATGGCAGCAGGTTTTTATGGATATATGACACCAAGAGCAAAAAGATGGTTCTGTACCGATTTACACTCGACGGATCCGTTTATAAAAAAGGTGAAAAAATTCTTGAGCAAATGTTAGAGTAACAAGCTGTGTTTAACCGTTTTCAGCTTCCGATTTGGCCAAACCACCCCGTGAAACATGAAGGGAAATCCAAGACCCTTATTCACCCCATTGGACAATACTGATGCAACGTGATGAAAAAAATGTAGCTCTCCGACTTGGCCCGTCTGGGATAAGAGGAGAGCTATTTTTTTGACTGCTTCGCGTAAAAAAAGAAAAAGGCTGTCGAGATGGCATCGACAGCCTGAAATGGCTTCAGGAAACCGTATGGCACATGCTACGAAGCAACCTGAATCTGCTGCTTTTCCTTGCGCCCCTTGTAATAGGAGAGACCAAACACGAGCGCCAGCAGGGCAAAGCCTGACAAGTCGGTGGCCAGCCCGGGAATCACGGCCAGGACGCCGCCCGCGATCGCCAGGAGACGCTCCAGCGGATTCAGCTTCGACATCCAGAAGCCGATCAGCCCGGCGCCTACACCGATCATGCCGATTGTGGAGGTGATCATCACCCACACCGATTCCCAAAACGTGGTGTCGATCAACAGCAGCTGCGGCGACAGCACGAAGATGTACGGTGCCATAAAGGCCGCGATGGACAGCCTTGTCGACTCCACGCCGGTCTGAATCGGTTTTGATTTGGCGATACCCGCCGCGGCGAACGCCGCCAGCGCAACCGGCGGTGTAATGTCGGCGACGATTCCGAAGTAGAAGGTGAACATGTGCGCGGCGATGTCCGGCACGCCCATCTGGATGAGGGCGGGAGCCGCGATCGTCGACGTGATGATGTAGTTGGCCGTGGTCGGCGTACCCATCCCCAGGATCAGCGACGCGATCATGGTGAAGAACAGGGTGAGAAACAGAATGCCGCCCGCCAGGTCAATCAAGCCGTTGGCCAGTTTCAGCCCGATGCCGGTCAGCGTGACCGTCCCGACGATAATGCCGGCGCAGGCCGTTGCCGCCACCACGCCCAGAGCGGTGCGGGCACCGGAGGCGAACGCTTCCAGGATGTCCGCGAGCGACATGCGCGTCTCTTTGCGGAACGCGCCGACGACGACCGTCGACGCAATTCCGATGATCGCGGAGCGCTCTGCCGAGACGCCCATCATCAGCACGACGATGATCACCAGAATCGGCAGCAGCAGATACAGCTTCTTTAGCACTTCCTTTTTGTCCGGCAGCTCTTCCGGGGACAGGCCGCGCAGCCCGAGGCGCTTGGCTTCGAAGTGCGTCATGATCCAGATCCCGGTGAAGAACAGGATAGCCGGCAGCGCAGCCGATTTGGCAATCTCCAGGTACGGAACGTTGATGAACTCCGCCATCAGGAAGGCGGCGGCGCCCATGACCGGCGGCATGATCTGTCCGCCGGTGGAAGACGATGCTTCGACGGCGGCGGCAAACTCGGAACGGTAACCCAGGCGTTTCATCATCGGAATGGTGAAGGCACCGGACGTCACCACGTTGGCGACGGAGCTTCCGCTGATCGTTCCCTGCAGGGCGCTGGAGAAGACGGCCACCTTTGCCGGTCCGCCGATGCGGCGTCCGGCGATCACGAGCGACAAATCGTTAAAGTATTCGCCGACGCCGGTCTTTTCCAGGAAGGCGCCAAACAGGATAAACAGGAAGATAAACGTAGACGACACCCCGAGCGGCGTGCCGAGAATCCCCTCCAGCGTGTAGTAGGAATGGCCGATGATTCGGTCGACGTCGTTGCCGCGGTGTTCCAAAAAGCCGGGCATGTACGGGCCGAAGTAGGTGTACAGCAAAAAGAGGGAGGCGATGATGGAGATCGGCAGGCCCACGACGCGGCGGGACGCCTCCAGCACCAGGAGAATCGCAATGCCCCCGATCACCAGGTCGAGCGTGGTGTAGTTCCCCGTACGCATCACCAGCCCGTCGTAATCGATGACCCAGTAGAGCGATACCAGGACGGCGACGATGGACAGGATGATGTTGACGATCCCTACTTTGCCGCTGTTGTTTCCCTTGGAGCGGCCGGCGTAGAGCAGAAAGACCAGCCCCAGGCCAAACGCCAGGTGGATGGGGCGGTGAATCTGCGGCGGCAGTGTAAAAAAGAGCGAACTGGACAGTTGGTAGACGGAAAACAGAACCAGCAGGACGAAGGTGATCCACTTCATCGGGCCGGACAGTTGGCGCACGGCGGATTCCTTGTCGTACTGCGCAATCAACTGTTCCATTTCTTGTTGACTCATGTGTTGCGTGCTCATCTAGTACCCTCCAATCGCTTGCAAGATGGAACGCTTCTCCACCCGGATGGTTACCGCCGCGCCAGGGTTGTCCACGTCGGCGAGCGGTATTTCCCGTCCGGCGAACAGCAGTGTATGATGAGCCCTCACCTGCCCGATGAACAGATGGAGGGCGGGGAAGGCGCGGTTCATGTTGACGATGCGAAACAGACCGTCACGGCTGATCAGGTGTTCACCGGGAGCCAGTTGGCTTTCCATGCCGATCCCGTAATCCTGAAAGGTCAGTTCGGATAGAATGATCTGCCCGTTTCGGACGCGGTACGTCTCCACGACGGGCGTGCGGTTGATGGAATGAGTCCAGCGTATGGCAAATGTGCCGTTTTCAGCGATTCGGCCGCTCCAAACCGGCCGGTTTGTCTCCGTGTCGCGAACGACCAGAGCGGGGAACATGGGGATGAGAGCCACCAGAATGACAGCGGTCAAAAGAAGGAAGGAGAAAAGGCGGAACGACGTCCGCCCTTTCCCGGTTCCTACCTGTTTGCGCAGAAACATGGGGTCTTACTTTACGCCTTTTTCGTCAAAGAACTTTTTCGCGCCCGGGTGTACCGGCAGGCTGACGCCTTTCAGCGCGTCTTCGATCTTGATTTCCTTTGCCTTGGCATGACCCAGTTTGTCGGTGTTTTCAAAGATTGCCTTGGTTACCTTGTACACCAGGTCTTCGCTCAGGTCGGAGCGGACGACGAGCATCGACTTGACGGAGACGGTGGTGATTTCTTCCGGTACGGTCTGGTAGGTGTTGGCCGGGATCGTCGTTTTCACGTAGAACGGATACTTCTGGATCAGCGCGTCAATCTTGTCCGCGTCAACCGGAATGATTCTCACGCCTGTGGTGGCAGCCAGCTCGGTGATGGCTGCGGTCGGCGTGCCGGCCGTCTGGAACGCGGCGTCCAATTGGCCGTCCTGAATGGCTTTCGCGGAGTCGGCAAAGGAGAGGCGCTGCAGCTTCAGATCGTCAAAGGTCAGGCCGTACGCCTCCAGGATTTGCTGGGCGTTCATTTCCGTTCCGCTGCCCGGAGAGCCGACGGAGACGCGCTTGCCTTTCAGGTCGGCGACGCTGTTGATGTTGCTGTCTTTGGAGACGACGATCTGAATGGTCTCGTTGTAGAGGGCGCCCATCGCCTGGAACGAATCGATTTTGCCGTCTTGTGCGAACATGTTGGTGCCTTTGCTTGCGTACTCGGCAATGTCGTTTTGGACAAAAGCAATATCGGCTTTCTTGTCGCGGATGAGGCGGATGTTTTCTGCCGAAGCGCCGGTGGCTTGGGCTGTCGCCGTTACGCCGGCGTTTTTTCCGATGAGATCAGCCATGCCCCCGCCAAGCGGATAGTAGGTGCCGCCGGTGCCGCCGGTCGCGATGATCAGTTGGCTCGGATCGCTGCTGCCGCCGCCGGAATTGCCGCCCTGGCCCCCTTGCGCATTGTTTCCGCCGCTGCCACATGCCGTCATGAGCGACATTGTTACGAGCAGCGTCAGAGAGAGAAGCAGACTGCGCTTTTTCATGAAAATTCCCCCTTATGTAAATAATCATACATATCCTATAGTACCCTTTTTTCGCAATAATACAATATTTCTACGGAAAATAAGGGACTATACTCCTGGTCAGTGTAAGCGCATACCTACAAAAAACTACAAAAATCTATAGAAGAATATAGTAAAATATAAAATAATGTCGAAACCTTCTTGAAACGAAAGCGGAAACCGATGAGAGAAAGCGTATACATCCTCATGCTGATGCTGATTGCCGTGCCGATCGCAGGCGAGTTGAAATTTCACCCGTTTCAGGACGATTTTCGCGTGAGTTTTGGCACGACCGCCTTTTTCTTTTTCCTGCTGTGGCTGCGCAAGATCCCGGCGTATGTGAGCGGACCGCTGACCGGCTGCCTGGTGGTGCTGTTCCGGGTGGGGCTCGACTGGTTGGGGTCCGAGCGCTTTGACTTGCTTGCGTCGATCCACATGCACCTGCCCGCCTTTTTCTTTTACGTGACGTATTCCTGTCTCTTCTCGCTGTTTCGCGTCAACGAGCGGCATCACCGGCCGCTTTTGGTCGGCGGGCTGGCGACGCTGGCGGAGATAGGGGGCAACCTGGTGGAGCTCTTGTTTCGCGCGTCGTCGTGGGAGGCGGTGCTTCAGCTTTCGGTGATCTGGCCGGTGTCGGCGATCGCGCTGATTCGCAGCTTTTTCGTGCTCAGCTTTTTCAACGTGATCCAGCTCCGCCAGGCCAAGTGGATGGAGGAGCAGCAGCGCATCCGCAGCGAGCGCATGCTGATGCTGATCGCCAGCCTGTACGAGGAGTCGGTTCATCTGAAAAAAACCTTGCGGCAGGTGGAGGAGATCACGCGGGAGTGTTACGATCTGTACCGCCGAATGAAGGACAGCGCCCGCGACGAGAACGGCGAGGCCTTCGCCCGGCAGGCGCTGCGCATCGCCGGGCAGGTGCACGAGGTGAAAAAGGACAACCAGCGGATTTACGCCGGTCTGTCCAAGCTGATTTCCGACGAAAACGCTAAGGACTACCTGCCGCTGGGAGAACTAATCCGCATCATCGTCCGCGCCAACGAAAAGTACGCCCGCCTGCTGGGCAAGGACATCCGCTTTGAGGCTCGCGTGGACGCGCCCGAACTGCCCTGCCACATCTACACGACCCTGTCGTTGGTGAACAACCTTGTCGCCAACGCCGTGGAAGCGATCCGGGAGCGCGGTACGGTTGCCGTCTCCGCCACTTTGGACGAGAGGCAGGAGTGGCTGCGGTTTGCGGTCGGCGACGACGGACCGGGGATCGCCGTCAAGGACAAGGAACTGCTGTTCAAGCCCGGGTTTACCACCAAGTTCGACGTGTCGGGCCAACCGTCCACCGGGATCGGGCTCTCGTATGTCAGGGAAGTGGCGGAAACCCTGCAGGGGCACGTCGAGATCTGCGAAAACACGGACGGGTACGCCGCTGTCTTCATCATTCGCCTGCCGGTCGCCCATCTTGTGCAGAAAGGATGATGACATGCGCTATTTCATTGCCGATGACGATCCGGCCATCCGTTCGATGCTGGCTCACATCATCGAGGACGCTGATCTGGGGGAAGTGGCCGGAGAGGCGGAGGACGGTTCGCGGATCGACAAAAACTACCTGGAACTGAAGGGAGTCGACATCCTGCTGATCGACCTGTTGATGCCGAACCGCGACGGGATTGAGACGGTTCGGCACCTGGCCGGCTTTTCCGGCCGCGTCGTCATGATTTCACAGGTTGAATCCAAGGACATGATCGCGGAAGCGTACTCCCAGGGAATCGAATACTACATCACCAAGCCGATCAACCGACTGGAGGTGATCAGCGTCCTGCAAAAGGTGCGGGAGCGCATCCTGCTGCAGCGCTCCATCGAGGGCATCCAGCGATCGCTCAGCGTGTTGACCGGAGGTGCGGGCGGCGAGCGAAAGGAGCAGCCATTGCGGGAAAAGACGATCCGCACGGCGGGCAAATTCCTGCTGACGGAATTGGGGATGATCGGGGAGAGCGGCAGCAAGGATTTGCTGGACATGCTGGACTACCTGTACCGGTTGGAAAAGGAAGAGGCCGGCGACTACAGGTTTCCCGCGCTGAAAGACATCTTTGCCAGCGTGGCCGTGGAGAAATTGGGCCGGCAGGCGGCGGCCGCCGACGTGCAAAAAGAGGTAAAGGCCGCGGAGCAGCGGGTGCGCCGGGCGATCTATCAGGCGCTGACCCACCTCGCGTCGCTCGGGTTGACGGACTATTCCCATCCGAAGTTTGAAAGCTACGCGACCACCTTTTTTGACTTTACCGAAGTGCGCAAACGGATGATGGAGCTGGAGACCCGGATCGAACCGGCTCCGTCGTCCATCCGGATCAACGCGAAAAAATTCATCCTGGTGCTTTATCTGGAAGCAAAACGGCTGATCGGATAGCGTTTGGCGATCACCTCATGACGTTCCTTCCCCCTTTCAAGCCTGGTGACAGATGGCTCCGGCAGGAGGTGTTCCCCTTCTTTTCGGAAGGTGTGAAGAATTTGGCATGCACGGGGCAACAATGAGGAGAAGAGAGGGCATTTGTGGTAAGATAGTGCTATGTGTGTAAGGAGGGAATGACGTGAGGGAACTACGACAACCGTGGCAGCTGCTGTACAGGATCTACCGCCATGTCCGGCCTGTGCTGGAGCGGGAGTTCGCCGCCTGGTACCGGCGGGCGCAGGCGATTCCGGACCCGGAACTCCGCAAGCAGGCGCTGTCCAGCATGGAGAGCAAGAAATTCCACTGCGAGGGAGGATCCGTCTACGCCGCTCAGGTGGTCCCTCACGTCGAGGTCGTCGTACCGCTTATCGTAGCCTACCAAACCATCAGCGATTACCTGGACAATCTCTGCGACCGCAGCACGTCGCTTGATCCCGAAGACTTCCGGCAGCTTCACCTGTCCATGCAGGACGCCCTGACGCCCGGCGCTCCGCTGCGGGATTACTACCGGTTTCGCAAGGAAAAGGACGACGGGGGCTTTTTGGCCGACCTCGTGCTGACCAGCCAGCGCCATGCCGGGCAGCTTCCCGGCTACGGCAAAATCATGCCGCGCGTGCTGGAGCTGTCCTGCCTTTACAGCGACCTGCAGGTGTACAAGCACATCGCCCACGATCAGCGGGAGAAACGGCTGCTCGCCTGGTGGGACGAGCACAAGGATCGGCACCGGGATCTGTACTGGCAGGAGTTTGCCGCCGTTACAGGATCGACGATCGGCATCTTTGCCCTGTTTTGCCTGGCGACGGAGCCGCACATCCGGGACGAAGAGATCGAGGCGGTCAACGCGGCCTACTTTCCGTGGGTGTGCGGGCTGCACATCCTGCTGGATTACCTGATCGACCTGGAAGAGGACCGGTTGGGCGGAGATCTCAACTTTGTCAGCTATTACGCCTCGGAGCAGGAAGCGACGGAGCGAATGCGGTACTTTATTCAACAAGCAAAGGCAAGCGTCGACCGCTTGCCCAATCCTGCGTTTCACCGTATGATCGTGGACGGATTGGTCGCCTTTTACCTCGCCGATCGCAAGGTAAACCGGAGCCAGCCGCACATTTACACCATTGCCAGAGAGCTGTTGAAACAGGCCAAGGGGTTGCCTTCCGTGCTGTTTTACGTGAACAGCCTGCTCGTTCGGCGCTGAGGCTGGAGGGTCAGCGCATGTGTTTGCGCTTGTAGGAAAAGCCGAGTCCCATCAGGACGCAAGCCCCGACGATTCCGCCGACCACGCCGAGCCAACTGCGTTCGCCGATGGCCACGCCTACCCCGATGAAGCATGCGGCCACGGCAAGTGCCAACGCCAATGTAATCCATTGATAACGACTCATTGGTTCTGTAACCTCCTATCTGTCAATGTTCCCATTATACCTCATTTTCCGTGAAAACGATCGCGTGAAGTCATTCCGGAAAAGCCGGCAAATTTTTGTGTGAAGTGGTGGAGACTGCAGATGGAAAGCATCTTGCAAATTCGAAAAGGCAAGCAATTGTTTGAAGGCAGCGTTACCTATGAAGAGGGCGACCTCATCGAGGCCGTCTTTCCCGACCAGGTGGAAGTGACGGTGGGGGACCAACTGCCTTGTTTGCGAACCAGCAATTACGACACCATCAGCAATTTTGAGGCGGTGGTGCTGGCCAAAGAACGCAATCGCCTCTTTTTGTTCCACTCGCCGACCGTCTTGGAATTTCGCGAGCAGCGCCGCCGCTATCCGCGGTTTGACATGGACGTCCAGGGCTGGATCCAGTATCAGTCCGTTGATCCTGCCGCGGCCAATGCCTTTTCCTATCAAAAGGTGGATCTCGTCAACCTGAGCCTGGGGGGATTGGCGATCCGCACCAACAAGCCCGTTCCCGACGAACGGAAGCTGTTCTTCTACGTGGAGCTGTACGGCCGCAATCGCGCCGACGGCATCGTACAGGCTGACCTGCAGGTGATCCACGAGCGTGTCGAGGGACCGCATTACTTCTACGGCTGCAAAATTGTCGGCATCAGCTCCAGGTATTTCCACACCTTGCGCAAGTACCTGCTGCAGCGGCAGTTGGCGGAACGGAGGATGATTCAACCGGAATAGCCGAATGCAAATTGGTTCTGCAGGGAACCAATTTTTTTCTGTGCTGCTGCTTGGGGGAGAAGGTAAGGAGGCCGGCGCCCCCTCATGGGAACGCCGGCCCGCTTGTCAACGGCTTTGACGGGACTTGCCATCTGCACCAAAGACATGTCGGAGCATGGTGTACCGGACAGCAGAAACGCTGCGGAACACAAAGGCGACATGTTCATCGTGCGGCTCCAGATGGTAACGCGTAATGCCGTGGCTGGTCAATACCCGGATGAAGTGCACCGCGTCCTGGAGACGAACGGAAAAGTACAGATGCTTCGTCATGGCAATCACCTCCTTTCCGAGAGCGAGGTCATTACACATGCAGATAAGGAAGGCCGTCATAGCCAAACGTCCGGAAAACAAGCTGGTATTGGCGTGCGGGCAAATCCGGAAACACCAGGGCCACATAGCCGTCTGGGATGCTGATGATGCGGTGTGTCTCTTCCAGCACAAACGGAATCCGAAAGCGGATAAATTTGCGCGTGTAGCGGGGAAGACGACTTTTCCGCACCAAGTAGAAGCAGGAATGCACCATGGAATCACGCTCCTTCCGAAAGGGAGCGTAGCAGAAAAAACTGGATAAAAGTAGAAAAAAGCCTGCAGGAGTGGGAGAGTCATCCTGACCGCCGTTTGAACAGGGGCCGAAATGACCAAACTGACAGAAAAGATGGATGTCGGAGGGATGAGATGAGGAAGTGGATGATGGCCGCCGCTGCGGCTCTCGCCTTGACGGCCGCCGGCGGGTGTGAGGCAAACAGCGTGGAACGGCAGGAGAGTCCGGCGGCGGAACCGGTCGTCGCGGCTCCCCGTCCGACAGTGCTGGCGGACGAGGAGGTGCCGTACACGCCGGAGACGCTGGCGGACAACCTGAATGTGCCCTGGGCGCTGGACGTTGCCCCGGACGGGCGCATCTTTTTTACCGAGCGGCCGGGGAGCGTGCGCGTGATCCAGCAGGGTAGGCTGCTTCCGGAACCGCTCATTACCTTTCCCGCGCCGTTCATAAGCGAAGGGGAAGGCGGGCTGTTGGGGCTGGTCGTCGATCCGGATTTTGCCGCGAACCACTGGCTGTACGTGTACCACACCTATCGCCAGGGAGGCAGCACGTACAACCGTGTCGTGCGGCTGCGGGAGGAGAACAATCGGGCGCGGGTAGACAAGGTGCTGATCGACAGGATTCCGGGGAGCGTCATTCACAACGGCGGACGACTGAAAATCGGACCGGACCGTCGGCTGTACGTCACCACCGGCGATGCGCGCGTCCCGGATCGGGCCCAGGACCGCTCCAGTCTGGCGGGGAAAATCCTGCGCCTCAACCTGGACGGCACGATACCGGCAGACAATCCGTTTCCGCAATCACCGGTGTACAGTTGGGGGCACCGCAATCCGCAGGGGATCGGCTGGAGTCCGTCCCATGGCGGCATGTACAGTTCGGAGCACGGCCCCTTTGCCCACGACGAGATCAACCTGATCGAGCCGGGGGGCAACTACGGCTGGCCGGTCATCCAGGGGGATCAGCAGGCCGCCGGCATGAAAGCGCCGATCCTGCACAGCGGCGACACCACCTGGGCCCCTGCGGGAATGACATTTGTCACCAGAGGGCCGTGGCAAGGGCGGCTGCTGGTCGCCAATTTGCGCGGCGAACAAATCCTGAACGTCGCCCTGGACCCGGGGAACCCCTCTGCCGTCCAATCGTTTTCCGTTTTTTACCAAAATAAATACGGTCGGCTTCGCGATGTCGTGGAAGGGCCGGACGGTTCGCTCTACCTCCTGACCAGCAACCGGGATGGACGCGGTGACCCTAGGCCCGGAGACGACCGCATCATTCGGCTGAGACCTGGACGCTAGCCGCCTCGGTGCGGCGGCGTCCCCAGATGACCCGCTGCAGCAGAATGCCTGCCGCCCCAATCGCCGCGATCAGGAAGCCGATCCGTTGAAACGACAGGCTGGCGCCCCAGGCGGTGATCAGCAAACCGCCCAGCAGCGGGGCGGCGATGAAGATCGCGCTCGTCAACGAATCGAAAATGCCCATCACACGCCCAATCGCTTCTTTGGGCGTTTCCTTTTGCCGCAGGTAGGCAGAGCCGACTGAGGTGAGACCGGTGCCAACGCCGGCGAGAAAGGCTGCGATCAACAGCCAGTGAATCCCGGACCCCGGCCGGTACAGCCCCAGCCAGGCAAATGCTCCCCCGATCAGCAGCACCCCTCCCCCCAGCACCCAGCCGTACGCAGTGATCTCGCGAAACCGGCCGAGCCCGGTCACCGTCAGCAGCGCCCCCAAGCCGATCGCGCTGGTTTTCCAGCCGAGCAGCTCCGGATGGGCAGGCGCTTTTTCCCGCAAAATGACCACGAACTGGGCATCCACCAACTGGACGGCCATCAGGGCGATCAGGGAATAGAGCGTGCTCGCAAACAGCACGCGGCTGCGAATAAGGATCTGCCATCCTTCCTTCCACGATTCGCCGAAGCCGGACCGCTCCTCCTGCGCTGCGGCTGTCGGCCGTGCTTCCTCCACGTTTCCGGCGGAGGAGAGAATGGCGGCGGACAGCAGAAAGCTGCAGGCGTTGACGATCAGGCAGGCGGACGGGGAGACGAAGGCGGCCATGGTTCCGCCCAGCAGCGGGCCCAGCAGTTTGCCCAGTTGATAGGCGGTGCCGTTGAGCGATGCTGCCCGCAACAGCTGTTCCGGGGGGACGACGTGACGCGTCAGCGCCTGCTGGGCCGGGGCATTGACGGCCATGGCACAGGAGCGCAGCAGCATCACCCCGAACAGCCAGGCGGGATCGGGAGCGAAGACGGCCGCCGCGGTAAGCAGCGCCCGGCAGAGGTCCGTGGCGATCATCAGGCGCAGCTTGTTCCGCCGGTCGGCAAAAAGCCCGCCACCTGTCCCAGGACAAGCCCCGGACCGGCGTACACCAGCGGCAGCAGTGCCATCAGCATCGGATCGGCCTGGCAGACGTACCCGAGCAGCATCGTGACGGCGATAAAATCAAACCAGTCGCCCAGGGTCGACAGGCTGTACGCGGCGAACATCCGGATAAACACGCGGTTGTTCCAAAGCAACAACAATTCCCCCTTTCGTTCCCTTCCAGGGTAAGGGGGAATTGTCAGAGGTGTATCAGAAAGGCCGTTGGACCAGCGCGGGAATGGAGCGGGCCAGGTAGTCAAAGCGGTACTCGGCCGCCAGCTCCTCCCAGAGCGTGCTGTATTTGTGCTGCCATTCCGCGTCCCAGCCGAAGGTGTCCAGAAAAAAGAGCACGAGGCGAACCCCGTAGATGAAATGCGGGACAAACCTGGAGGCGCGCAGGACCTCCATGCCCTCCTCCACCAACTGCCTGGCCTGTTGTTGTTCGGCGCGGCGGTACATGCACATCCCTTTGAGCAGGGTGAGCGAGCCCAGCTCCCGCTGCATCGGGATGCGGCTGAGCTGCTCTTCCGACCGGCGGATGAGCTGTTCCGCCTCCGCCAATCGGTCCCGCAGCAGCGCGTAGAGGATCTGTTTGTACCGGAGAATCAGCGTAAAGCTGTCCGAATCAAGCCGGGCGACGATCCCTTCGGCTTTGGCCATCTGCCGCTCCGCTTTGTCCCACTGGCCCGTTTCCAGGTACAGACCGATCACGTTGATCTCCAGCTCGTCCCGCCACCGCGGGGGAAGGCGGTCCGGCTCAGACCGCACCCGCTCGAACAGCTGCAGCGACTCCCGTGGGTTCTTCTGCACCATGGAAAAGATGTGCAGCAGGTAGAACAGCTTTTCCTCAAACGGGATGGACGATGTCTCCACAAACCAGGCAAAATCGCCCCAGACAAAGCGGATGTAGACGGCGTAAAACGGGTCCAGCTCGATGCCGAGCACGTCCCGGTGAGCGGAGAGCGTCTGCAGCGCCGCCCCCATTCCCATGCCGTGGTACAGTTCCAGCAGGCGGATGGTTTCGCCGCCGCGGGAAACCGTGCACGCGTCCGGTTGGAATTGCAGAAGCGTCCGCTCACCGCTCATGGCTGATCCCGTACTTTCTCATTTTGTTGTACAGCGTGCCGCGCGAGATGCCGAGCAGGTCGGCCGCCGCCTTTTTGTTTCCGTAGGTGCGGTCCAGCGCGGACAGGATGCGCTCCCGCTCCGACAGGGCCGGGTCCGGGGCGAACGCGTAGCCCGCCGGTGAAGCGTGGGGAACGGGCGCGTACGGGGGTGTCAGCGGCAGCACGGCGGGCGGCGGCGCCATCGTCCGGGTGCGGATGGCGGAAGGCAGGTGCTCCGGCAGAATGACGCCCCCTTCCTGCAGGATGGACAGGCGCTCGATCACGTTGCGAAGCTGCCGGATGTTGCCCGGCCAGGCGTAGTCAATCAGGGCGTGCATCACTTCCGGAGCGATGCGCGGGACGGGCTGCTCGTTGGCGATGGCGTACTCGTGCAGGAACATCTGCACCAACTCGGGAATGTCCTCGCGCCGCTCCCGCAGCGGCGGAATCTCCAGCGTAAAGACGTTCAGCCGGTAGTAGAGGTCTTCGCGAAACCGGCCCTCCGCCACCATGTGTTCCAACTGGCGATTGGTGGCGGCAACGATCCGGGTGTTGACGGTGATCGGCTCGGTGCCGCCCACGCGGTAAAACTGCCGCTCCTGCAGGGCGCGCAGCAGCTTGACCTGCAGTTCCAGCGGGAGTTCGCCGATTTCGTCCAAAAACAGCGTTCCGCCGTGGGCCAGTTCCAGCTTGCCGGGCTTTCCCTTTTTCTCCGCTCCGGTAAACGCCCCGCCCTGGTAGCCGAACAGCTCGCTCTCAAACAGCGCGGCCGGGATGGCCCCGCAGTTGATGGCGATAAACGGCTTCTCCCGCCGCCGGCTGGCCTGGTGGATGGCCTGGGCGAACAGTTCCTTGCCCACGCCGCTCTCGCCATAGATGAGGACGGTGGCATCCGTCTGAGCCACCTTGCGCGCCGATTGGATGGCCGACTGAATGGCGGCGGAATGTCCCTTGATCGTGAAAAACGGGTCGTCGGCCGCCTGAAACCGGCTCATCTCCTGCTGCAGGTTGTGCAGGTGGGCGGTGGTGTGGGCCAGTTCTTCGTTGAGCCGCACCAGTTCGGTAATATCCTGTTCGATGGAAATGGCCCCGATAATGTCCCCTTCCTGCCGGATCGGGGCGGCATTGATCAGCACGTGCCGGTCCGGCCGGGGGATGTGGTAGACCCGCTGCACCGAGGTGCCCTGCTTGAGCGCGTCCAGGAGGCGGATCGACTCGCTGTCGAAATGGGCGTCCAGCGGCGTGCCGACCACCTGCGCCCGGTCGATTTCGTAAATGTTCTCGGCCGCCTTGTTCCAGTACTGGACCACGTTGTGCGTATCGACGATCGTGATGGCCTCGCTCATCGTGTCCAGCAGCGTGTGCAGCAGGGCGGACTGGTTTTGCGCCAGCGTGACGAAAGCGCCGAACAGCCGATGGGCGGTCACCAGGCCGGAGGGCGTGCCCGCCTCGTTGAGCGTCACCAGATCGGGCACAGAGGGGCGCCCCCAGGCAAGCAGCCGTTCACCCGCCTCCCGCAGCGTCTCCGTCTCCGGGACGGCGAGAACGGCAGCGTCGCGACCGTCGACGCGAAGCACACCTTCCGTTTCGCCGGCACGTATACTGACAGCAGCGGAGCCGATCGGCACGGCCAGGGAAGCCAATGGACAATCGAGAGAAAATAACGGTTTCAAAAAACCACTTCCTAACCAAACTAGAAGTACACGCATGGTACAGACCAAACACCGGATGGGTGGTGTGTACCGTGTAATCAAAAGTGTACAAGAATGGACACAATCTGTACATATGTGTGTAATTTCCTGTTCGGCAGCCAGCAGAATGGCCGGCTTCTGCCCTGTTCGTCCTGTTTGGCACGATTTCTGCTAGGAAGATGGACACAGATGCATGTTGAGGAGGAGACCGATTTCCCATGGAACAACTCATGAAAGACTTTTTCCTGTTCCTGTCCAAAAACAAGACGCTGAACGCTGCGGCGAAAAAGTGGGGCCTGCGGTTCGGAGCGAGCCGCGTCGTCGCCGGTGAAACGATTGCCGAAGCGATCAGCACCGTTCGCCAGTTGAACCAAAAGGGGCTCGTCTGCACGCTGGACCACCTGGGCGAATTCGTCTACAGCGTGGAAGAGGCCAACGAGTCGGCAGACTACTGCATCAAAACGCTGGAAGCGATTCACCAATCCGGCGTGGACTGCAACCTGTCGCTGAAAATGACCCAGCTCGGCCTGGACATCAGCCGCGAGCTGTGCATGAACAACATGCGGCGGATTCTGGACGCGGCCAAGAAAAACGGCAACATTTTCGTGCGGATTGACATGGAGGACTACGCCCACAACGAAGTGACGCTGGAGATCCTGGACGAACTCCTGCAGGACTACGACAACGTGGGCACCGTCATCCAGGCCTACCTGTACAAGTCTGCCGATGACATCGAAAAGCTGAAAGAGAAGAAGGTCAACCTGCGGCTGGTCAAAGGGGCGTACAAGGAGTCCCCGGAAGTGGCCTTCCCGAACAAGGCGGACGTGGACGAGAACTACAAGAAGATCATCAAGCAGCACCTGCTGAACGGCTGCTACGCCGCGATCGCAACGCACGACGACAACATCATTGCCTACGTCAAGCAATTGGAAAAAGAGTACAACATTCCGCGTACGCAGTTTGAGTTCCAGATGCTGTACGGCATCCGTCCGCAGTCGCAGGTGGAGCTGGCGCGCGAGGGGTACAAGATGCGCGTCTACGTGCCGTACGGCAACGACTGGTACGGATACTTCATGCGCCGTCTGGCCGAGCGTCCGGCCAACGTGGCGTTTGTGATCAAAGGGCTGTTCAGCAAGTAGGAAGCCGCCGCACTTTCCTCGCCTGCCCCCGCGTTGGGCGGGCGGAGGATGCCCTTTTCCCGCAGGCGGTTGGCCAGGATTGGAGACGACAAAGCGCATTCGCCTGCTTCGGTGGTGGGGCGGGTGCGCTCTTTTGCCGTTTGCCCCACGCCGTGCCCTTCAAACCTTTCCTTTTCCGATTTCTTGCCGTTTCATCCCCCCTCGTGTGACAAATGGCGTTTCTTGTTGTAGGCTGGAAACAGCACAGACGGGCTGGATGTCCGCGCAGAGAGGAGCGATGTGTGTCGATGGACGGTTCCATCATTGACGTGAAACCGCCGTATTCGTTTGAACGGCTGCTGAAGAGGCTGGAAACGCACCCGGACCCGCAAATGCAGGTGGAGGCGGAGGCGCGGGTGATCCGCCGCGTGTTTCGCGTCGGACAGCGGCCGGTGGTGGCTGCCCTGCATTTTACCGGGGATGTGGAGCAGCCGGCGATCGAATGGCGGACAGATGCGGCCCTGACCGCCAGCGAGAAGGAGGCGCTCGAAGGGACGATCCGGCACATGTTCAGTGTCGACGTCGACTTGGAGCCGCTGTACCGGCACATGCGGCAGGATGATGTCCTGCGCCCGCTGACGGAGCGCTTTCGCGGGCTGCGTTTTCTGCTGGACGCCGACTTGTTTCAGTCAATGGTCCGGACGATCATCGGTCAGCAGGTGAATCTGCCGTTTGCCGCGGCCTTGACCCGCCGGCTGCTGGAGTTGGCCGGGGAGAAGCTGCAGGACGAACAGGGCCGGACCTATCTCGCCTTTCCCACGGCCGAGGCCGTCGCCCGCTTGGAGCCGGATGCCCTGCGGCCGCTGCAGTTCAGTCAGCGCAAGGCGGAATACATCATCGACTTTGCCCGCGCCGTGGCGGATGGCCGTGTCGATCTGGACAGTCTTTGGGGGATGGAGGACGAGGAGATTTTCGCTTGTCTCACCCCGCTTCGCGGTATCGGCAGATGGACGGTGGAGTGCCTGATGATGTTTGGCATGGGCCGGCCGGATCTGCTGCCCGCGGCCGACATTGGACTGCGCAACGGCATCCAGTTGGTGTACGGCCTGCCGGACAAGCCGGACGAACGGGAGATCCGCCGGATTGGCGAGAGCTGGGCGCCCTGGCGCAGCTACGTGTCGCTCTATGTGTGGGAAGCGGTCGGCGCGGTCAAACGAAAGGAAGAGCGGAACGCATGACGCCTCGGGGCGTCATTTCAGTGTGCAGACAAAGTGACTGTTGGGAGGAGAAGCACGTTTCCGGCATCCGCTCCGTGCTTTACCCACCGAACACAAGCTAACGCTCGCGTTCGGCGGGGCCCAGTCAACGCCCAGCAGGGAAGCACAGGCTGCACGCTCCGCACCGATTTGCGGGGGAGCGCCAAAGTCGTATCGCTGCGCAGCCCATTCAAGGTGGCGCTCCTTTTTCCCGCAAATCGTTGCTCCGCTCGGTAGGGCTCTCAAGTCGCTCTGCCTGGAAACATGCTTCTCCTTCGATGCAATCGGTTTGTCTTCAGTCTGGCATGACGCCCCGGGGCGTCATTTTTTTGGACTTGAAAAAAATGAAGGTTAGGTATATAGTAAACATTCGTGTAATACCGGAAAAATTCATATAGACTATAAAAACTTTCAAAAAATTTAAATTTAACTGAGAGTTGGAGAGGAAAACCATGAGAGAGTTAACCCATAGAGAGACCCTGACCATCGGGATGATGCTGTTTGCCCTGTTCTTCGGGGCGGGCAACATGATCTTCCCGCCGGCCTTGGGGCAAGCCGCGGGTACGCATGCGTGGGAGGCCATGGCCGGGTTTATCCTCACCGGCGTGGGGCTGCCGCTCCTAGGCGTCATCGCCACCGGGATGAGCGGCGGAAATTTGCAGACGCTGGCCGGCCGGGTTCACCCTGTATTCGGCGCTGTTTTTACCGTTGTCGTCTATTTGGCCATCGGGCCGTTTCTGGCGATTCCCCGAACCGGAACGGTTGCCTTCGAGATGGGCGTGCTGCCGTTTCTCCCGGAAGGCGCGAAGGAGAGTTGGGTGCCGCTGTTCATCAGCACCCTGGTCTATTTTGCCGTCACCTTCTGGCTGTGTTTGCATCCATCCAAACTGATGGACCGCATCGGCAAGGTGCTGACGCCGGCCCTGCTGCTGATCATTGGCGTGATGTTCGTCCAGTCGCTCGTGCATCCCATCGGAGAGGCGGGCGAGCCTGCCGAAGCGTATCAATCGGCGCCGTTCTTCAAGGGCTTCGTGGAAGGGTATCTCACACTTGACGCCCTGGCCGCCCTGGTGTTCGGCATCGTCGTCACGTCCACGATCGAAGGCCGCGGCATCACCGGGCGCAAAAAGCTCGGGTGGGCAACCGTCAAGGCGGGGATGATCGCCGCCACCGGATTGGCGCTGGTCTATCTCGCGCTCGCGTACCTGGGGGTGACCAGCTACTCGCTGGGGCAGTCTGAAAACGGCGGGCAAATCCTGACGTCGGTGGTTCAGCACCTGTTTGGCTCAAAGGGGCTGCTGCTGCTGGCGGCCGGTGTCATACTCGCCTGCCTGACGACGTCGGTGGGACTGGTGACCGCCTGCAGCCATTTCTTTTCGGAACGACTGCCGGGCGTGTCGTACAAAACCATGGCGATGATCCTGAGCCTGTTCAGCGCGGCTGTGGCCAACGTCGGCTTGACCCAACTGATTGTGATCTCCGTTCCCGTGCTCCTGATGATCTATCCGATTGCGATCGTGCTGATGCTGCTCTCCTTCCTGCATCGGCTGTTCCGCGGATACGCGGAAGTGTACGGCGGAGCGACCATCGCTACGGCGGTCATCAGCATCGTCGACGGGGCCAAGCAGTTCGGTCTTTCGCTTGACGGGATCACGTCGTTATACGCACACCTTCCGCTTTACCACGAAGGAATCGGCTGGCTGCTCCCCGCAGTATGCGGAGCTGCGATCGGCTTCCTCGTGGGAGTCGTCCGCCAGCCGGGCAGCGCGAAGTACCAGGAAACAACAAGCGGCACACCCTAACGGGGTGTGCCTTCGTTTTTGTCGTACGATTCCGCTTGCTGCAGGTTGGACAGGGCGACGCCGCCAAAGATGAACGCGGCTCCCGCAAGAAAGCCGAGGCCCAGATGCTCGTTTAAAAGAAGCCAGCCGAGCAGCGCGCCCACGACCGGCTGGATGAAGAAAAACCCTGCCCCGCTTCCTGCCTGCATCAGCTCGAATCCTTTGTTCCACAGGTAAAACGCCCCCGCCGTGGAGATGATGCCGATGTAGAGCACGCCGGCCCAGATCTCCCAGCCGAACCCCCAGGAGACGGGCGTCACCGACAGTTCCCAAACCATCAACGGACTGGTAAAGATCATGCCAAACAGGGCGACGTAGGTCGTCACCGACAGGGACGAGTAGCGGAGCGTCGCCTTTTTGCTCAACACCGTGTACAATCCCCAACTGACCGCCGCCAGCAGCAGAATCAGGTTGCCGATCAGGGACGATTGGGCATCCGCCTCGTCCGGGACGCCGATGACGATCAGCACGCCCACGGTGGCCAGCAGGATGCCGGTCAACTGCCGCCCGTTGATCCGTTCCTTCAACAGCCAGACGGCAAAGAGGGCGATGAAGGCGGGCGACGCCGAGGTAATCAGCGCTCCCATGTGGGCGGTGGAGAGCTTGGTGCCGACAAACTGGGCGGCAATCGAGATCGTGACGCCGACAAACGCGACGGCCATGATGAGCGGGAAGTCCCGCCTGGCGATAAACTCCCGCCGTGCCGCGACAAAGGCGCCCAGCACCACCAGCGCGATGGCGAAGCGGATGATCAGGAGCGTAAACGGCGGGATCACATCCAGAACCACTTTGCTGACGACGTACACGCCGCCCCAGATGGCGGCGGCCAGAGTGAGGCACAAGCCTCCAAACAACTGCTGCTTCCACTGCGGATTCATCATATAAGCCCCTCCCGGGAAAATGATGTGATGCGTGTGGCGTGCCGGGGGGACATCCGAGGATCGTTCCCTCGCCGGCTAGGTGAGGAGAACGCCGGGTACATCGCATTCAAACAGCGTACGCGCCATCGTGTTTCACCTCCCGAACGAATGGGGAAAACTTACCGGCTGCCTCCGTACTTGCGAATCAGACCGATCTGGCCGGCGTGGTAACCGGTGTGGTAGACCAGCCGTCCCAACGCCTGCCGCGGGGTAAGCGTCCCGATCGGCGCCTGCACGGCAGCGTCCCACGCATCCACGGGGAACTCGTGGAGTGATTCCAGCAGATGGGCGTAGGACGAGTCCCGAAACGACAGCAGGGCGTCAAGGTCGGTAAACTGCCCCTTGTCTTGGACCGGACCAATGGTGAAGAGCGTCACCCCGTCCGGCAGAGGGCGGCCGAAAAACATCGCACAGAAGCGGTACTCCACCTCGGCAATGTGGCGGATCAAAAATCCTACCGAGTTGGAACCGGGGGCGAGCCTCCAGGCAAGCTGTTCCGCTTCCAGGTTGGCCAGCGCATCCAGATAGCGCGAACGGGCGGTTTGGAGGGCGGGAAGCAGCGTCTGTTCGAACATGGACACCATCCCTTTCAGCGTGCGGCTCCGCACGTGTCTGTACGTCCTATTATAAGGAATGCGAGAAGAAAAAACAGCCGAATCCTTCCGAATATTCCGAATGAATATTCACTCAGCGGCGGCGATTCGCTATACTGGAAACAAGACAGGCGAAGGGAGAGAGGGGCGATGGGGATGCAGCATCTGTTTGATCTGGTCGTTCGTTCGACCGACATCGACGTGATCGGGCACGTCAATAACGCCAAATACCTGGAGTACATGGAGTGGGCCCGGTTTGACTGGATGTGCCGGCAGGGGTTTACGCTGGAGGAGCTGAAGCGGCGGCAGATCATGCCGGTCGTGGTCAGCATCCAGATCAACTACCGCAAAGAGCTGCGGATGCTGGAGCAGGTGCAGGTGCGCACTTCCGTGGTGAAGATCGGGGAGAAGAGCTTTGTCGTCCGCCACGAGCTGTACAATCAGCGGGACGAACGGGCGGCCGACGCCGACGTGACGATGGTGATGATCGACGCTGTGCAGCGCCGCTCCGTCCCGCTGCCGGACGATCTGGCCCGCGCGCTGGCTGACGCGCTGCCGAGCGGGCAGGCCAGCGGGTAACGAACAACATGGTCAGACTGCCAACAATGGCCTCTCCATTTTACCCGTTTTTCTTCTACAATGGGTAAGATGGGGGCCGTTTTTTTGCGCGAAACCGGCGCGTCGACGAAACTGGTGCAAAGGAGGAGGGGCCATGCCGGGCTTTCACCTGATCTTGTTTGATTTGGACGACACGTTGTTTGATTTCTCGGCTTGCTGGGAAAAGGGCATGCGGCAGACGATCGCATCCCACCCGCTGACGGCCGGGCTTGACCCGGACGCCGTGTACGAGGCGCTGCGGCGGCACAGCGACGCCTTGTGGGCGGACATCCGGGAGAAGCGGATCAACTTTGACCAACTGCGCCGCCTGCGGCTGTCGCGCACCCTCGCCGAATTTGGGCGTCGTGCGGAGGCGGATCGGCTGGACGACTTTCAGGAGCGGTATGCGGCCGCCTGCATGGACACCGTCGTTCCCGACCGCGCCGTTCAGTCGCTGCTGATGCGGCTCAAGGAACGGTATACCCTGGCGATTGTCACCAACGGACCCGCGGACATGGCCGTTGAAAAAATCGAGCGCCTGGGGCTCGCACCTCTCTTTCCCGCGGAGAGGGTGTTCGTCTCCGAGCAGATTGGCTGGCACAAGCCGGACCCGCGCATTTTTGCGGCCGTGCTTGAGCGCTTGGGGGCTTCCCCGGCGGAGGCGCTGTTTGTCGGGGACAACTGGACGGCCGACATCGCCGGGGCGATGGATGCGGGCCTCTCGGCGGTTTGGCTGAATCCCGCCGGAGTGCCGCCTGCTACGGATCACAAGCCCCTCGCCGTGATCAAACGGCTGGAAGAGCTCTGGGAAATCGTCGCCTGACTGCCGCATCTCCCACATTCTTGAAAACAGACGGATTTTTCGATAGGGTGATAATGATTCTATTGTTTTCAGGAGGGTGAGAAATGAACGTATTGCCCAAGTTTGTTCAAAACAGCGCCGGAGCGTGCTGGCTGACCGAGAACGAACGGGAGAACCTGATGATCCGTTACCGGATTCGCGAGGTGATTCACGAGGAACAATCGGCGTTTCAGCATGTGATGATTCTGGACTCCTACGATTTTGGCCGGATGCTTGTATTGGACGGAGTTGTGCAAACGACATCAATGGACGGATTTATTTACAATGAGATGATTGCCCATGTGCCGCTGGCGTTTCATCCCCGGCCGCGCCGCGTTCTGGTGATTGGCGGGGGAGATTGCGGGGCGGCCCGCGAAGTGTGCAAATACCCGGAAGTGGAACAGATTGATCTGGTGGAGATTGACGAACGCGTCGTGCAGGTGTGCAAACAGCATCTGCCCGAAGTGTCGGGCGGCCTGTCGGATCCCCGCGTCCGTTTCCTGTACCGGGACGGGGTGGAGTTTGTCCGCGACCTGGAAGAGACGTACGACGTGATCATCGTCGATTCGTCCGATCCCGTCGGCCCGGCGGAGCAGTTGTTCTCCTTTTCGTTTTACCAGCATGTGCATCGGGCGCTGAAACCGGACGGCCTGATGGTCTGCCAGAGCCAGTCCCCCATCTTTCACGCCGATGTGATGGGGCAGACGTACCGCAACATCGGTCGGCTGTTTCCGGTCACCCGCATGTACACGGCAGTCGTGCCCACGTACCCGGGAGGCTTGTGGAGCTTTACCCTCGGTTCGAAGAAGTACGATCAGCCGGTGGCCGGGCGCGTGTCCGGAAAGGATACCAAGTATGTCGACGAAGGAATCATCCATCAGTGTTTTCACCTGCCGGTCTTTATAAAGCAAGCGATAGGAGAGGGATAGTCCCTCTCCTTCGTCATTCCTCGAGAAAAATGCGCTCCAGGGACGGCTCCTCCACGTGGACGCCGTAAATGTCCACGCGGGCCTGCACCAGCGCCCGCACGAGCGCAGCCACGTTCTGGTCGTCGTCCACCTGCAGGGAGAACCGCCCCTCTTCCCACTGGAGATGGCGGCCGATGCGTTCGGCGAAGGCGACCAGCTCGGGCTGCTGTTCCGCGGCAAATTGGGAGTGGCGGACGCGGACGGTGCGCCAGGAGCGATGCGCCGCCTGCAGGTCGGCCAGACTGCCCAGGGAGGCAATCTTCCCCGCCTTCATAATCGCGATCCGCGTACAGATTTTTTCCACCTCATGCAGGTTGTGCGAGGTCATGAATATGGTTTTCCCCTGCTTGTGCAGCCTGAGCAGCAGCTGCTGGATCTGCAGCGCCGACTCCACGTCCACGCCGGAGGTCGGCTCGTCGAGAAACAGCAGCTCCGGATCGCCCGCCAGCGCCTGGGCGATGCCCAGCTTCTTTTTCATCCCGAAGGAAAACGTCTTTGCCTTTCGCCCGGCGTGTTCCGCCAGACCGACGTCCTCCAGGATGCGCTCGCACTCCCTTTTGCTGAGACGGATGCCTTTGACCCGTGCCAGATAGCGCAGGTGGTCCAGAGCCGTCAGCGAGTCGTAAAAGGTGGAGTAGTCGGGCAGGATGCCGATCCGCCGCTTCCAGTCGTCCGGCCGGCCGGCGCCGTCAAACATGCGGATCGTACCAGAGGTGGGGCGGATAATGCCCGTCAGCATGTTGATAAACGTCGACTTGCCAGCCCCGTTTTTCCCCAAAAACCCGAAGATTTCGCCGGCGTACACGGACAGGGTGACGCCGTCGACGACCGTTCGATCGCCAAAACGCTTGGTCAACTGTTTGGTTTCCACGAGTGCCACTAGCAATCCCTCCGTTGAAACAGGTAGACGGACGCACTGAGAAAGAGCAGCGCGTACAGCCAGATGAAGCCGATGAACGCGCCCCCTTTTTCGATGTAGGCGTAGGGGGTCAAACAGCCGATCCACTTCGCCGCGGGATGGGAGGAGACGAGCGTCCAGAGGCCGAGAAAGGGCAGTCCCAGCCCCAGGACGATCCCCGCAAACATCGTGTAGCTGGGGCGCGGCACCGCGATGGACATGAACAGCGCGAGGGACGTGCTGTACACCAACAGTGTCATGCACTGCCACAGCGTGTAGGCGTCAAACGTGCGGACGGCGGCGAACAGGACTCCGAACGTGACCAGCATGCAGCTCGCCCAGAACAGCAGGACACCGAACCATTTGCCGAGCACGATGCTCGCCCGCGAGGTACGGGTAATCAAAAACCGGATCGTCCGGCTGGACAGTTCCCGGTTCATGACGTCATGGGACAGGCCAAACACAAACAGCGGCCCGAAAACCATCACCAGCGCGAACACGCCCAGCGCATGACCGTGCGCCAGCTCCTTTTGCGGGAACATGTCCGCCACCTGGTTGACCAGATCGGAGACCCAAATAGGAGAACCCGACGATCATAGCGACGGTAACGAGCGACTTCACGCTCCGAAACAGACGGGTACATTCCTGAAAGCAAACGGCCCACATGTTGGTTCCTCTCCTTTCACGCTCCATTGTAGAAGGAGAGCCTTATCCCTCCCCAATCGCTTCCTTACCGTTTTCTTAAACATGTCGGTCGTCACCCGCCCGCGCGGCATCACGTGGTATGATGGAAAGACAAGGAGGGAACGTCTGTGGAACACCAAGCCCACATATTGCTGGTCGATGACGAAGAAGCGATTTTGCAGATGCTCAAAACCGTGCTGGAAAAAGAGGGGTTCCGCAGCGTGGACACCTGCACGCGTGCGGAAGAGGCCATCCGGCTCATCGAGAAAAATGCGTACGACCTGCTGATTCTGGACGTGATGCTGCCGGACAGGAGCGGGTTTGAGCTGTGCACCGCGATTCGGCAGCGAACGCAGGCTCCGATTTTTTTCCTGACCGCCCGCGACTCCGATTTTGACAAGCTGAGCGGCTTTGCGTACGGAGCGGACGATTACATCACCAAGCCGTTTCATCCGCTGGAAGTGGTGGCGCGGATGAAGGCCCACCTGCGCCGGACGCTGTCCCTGCCCAGGGAGCAGCCAGGCGATTGCGGCCGCGTATACGATTTCGGCCGGTTTCAGGTAAACGTCGCGGCGGCCGAACTGATCGTCGACGGCGAGCCGGTGGAATGCTCCGCCCAGGTGTTTCGCCTGCTGCTCTTTTTCTGCGAGCATCCCAACCGCGTCTTCACCAAGGAACAGATTTACGAGCACGTCTGGAACGAGTACGGCTTTTTTGACGAGAACACGGTCATGGTCCACATTCACAAGCTGCGGCAGAAAATTGAGGAAAATCCGAGCCAGCCGAAATACCTGGTCACGGTAAGAGGCTTGGGCTACAAGCTGGTGGCTGACGGGAGGAAGCCATGAGGCTGCGCCGCAAACTGATCGTCCATCACTTCCGCCAGCTTCTCTTGTTTTTTGTGGTGCTGATCGTCGTGCTGATGATCTCGCTTGTGGTGCTCGGCTACCGGATGACAAAAGGGGAGATGGCGGCCGATTTCAGCCTCCTCAGCGCCAGCGACCTGGCCCTGTTCATTCATCTGGAGGAAAACGGCGTCCGCGTCGACGAGGACGTGGAGCACAGCGTAAAGAGCCAAAACGGCTGGCTGCAGGTCATCGACAAAAACGGCGAAGCGGTCTACGCCTACAACTGTCCGCCCGATGTGCCGCGCCGGTACGCGGCGGGCGAACTGGTGGGGCTTGCTCAGCCCGAAAGCGGCTTTCCGTATCACACCCGCATCTGGACGATCCAGTTGAGGGAGGAGAGCTATCTGGTGCTGTACGGCACCCCTGCGCCGGAGGTTCGTCTGCTGCATCTGGTGCTGCCGCGGGGGGCCGGCGAAAATGCTGCCCGCCGTCCGGCGCCAGCGGCCGAAGCGCAGGAGGCGTTTCGCCAACACAACGCCTGGCTGGCCGTGTACGACAGACAGGGGAGCCTTGTGGAGCAGTGGAACAATCCGCAGGCGGCAAAACGGCTGGAGGCGGCTGCCATGCTGCAGGCGGAACAGGAGCGTCGAAACCGGCCGGTCAGCATCTTCAGCCGCTATGATGAGGCCACCGGCCGCACGTTTGTCGTCGGCGTCCCCAATCCGCTCTACCGGCCCGGCACATCCGCCGCCGAGAACAGCGATCGCCTGGTGCTGGAGTCTCTGTTGAAAATCGTGCTGATCCTGGTGCTGGTTGTGCTCGCGGCCGCCCTGTGGTACGGGCGCAGGGTGGGACAGCCGCTCTTGCACATGATGAACTGGCTGGAACAGTTGGCAAACGGACGCTATCAAGAACCGACGGGCCGAACCGGCAGGCGGGTGGGCACCACACACAGGGGCAGGCGGAAGAAGTCGTTCGCCGTGTTTCAGGACATCTTTGACGCCCTGCAGCATTTGACGGCCGTCCTGAGCGACAGCGAACGGCGGCGGAGGGACATGGAACGGACCCGGGAAGAGTGGATCACCGGCCTGTCCCACGATTTGAAGACGCCGCTCAGTTCCATCTATGGCTACGCGGCCATCCTGGAATCGGACCAGTACGAATGGGGACCCGGCGAGATTCGCCGGTTCGGCCGGATCATTCGGGAAAAGGCCGACTACATGACCGGGTTGATCGAGGATTTGAACCTGACGTACCGGCTGAAGAACAACGCCCTGCCGATGGTGAAGGAAACGGCGGAGATCGTGGAACAGGTGCGGCGCATCGTCGTCGATACGGTCAACGACCCCGGGGCGGAGCGGCACGTCATCCGCTTTCAACCGGAGGTGGCGTCGCTTTTGGGGCAGGTGGACGGCAAATGGTTCCGGCGGATCGTCGCCAACGTCCTGGCCAACGCGGTGAAGCATACGCCGCCCGGAACCAACGTGCTGGTGTCGGTCGGGCCGCACAGCGGCGGCGGATTTGTCGTGAAGGTGGCGGACGACGGCCCGGGGATGGACGAAGAGACGAGGGAAAACCTGTTTGAACGGTACTACCGGGGCGGTCATACGCAGGAAGACGCCAGCGGGTCCGGCTTGGGCATGGCGATTGCCAAGCAGTTGGTGCTGGCGCACGGTGGAGAGATCCGCGTCGACAGCGAACCGGGCAGGGGGACGACGGTGGCGATGCTGTTTCCGCCCGCCGATGATCCGAAGGAACGGGACGAGGCGAAATAGGAGCGTGCGTGGGCTGCGCTCCTTTTGCAGGAACCAACCGAGAGAGGAGAATGTCGATGGAACGCGTGAAAAGGTTGTTGGATGAACAAGGTCTGCCCTATGAATTGATCCCGCACGATCAACCCATCCGCTCGGCACGGGAGGGAGCATCCCTGTTGGGCATCGAGATCGGACAGACGGCGCCCGCGCTAATACTTGAAACGGACAAGGGCCATGTCGCGCTGATCGTTTCCGGCAAGCGCGGCCGGCTGGACTTCGCGCAGATGGCCCCGCTGCTGGGCTTCCGGCAGTTGAAGATGGCCGGCGCCACAGAGGTCAAACGGATCACCGGATACGAACCGGGGAGCGTTCCCCTGGTGGGACACGACCTGCCGGTTGTCCTGGACGACGAGCTGTTTTCCTACCCGTTTGTCTACGGCGGAGCGGGCGATCCGCTCTGGACGCTGAAGCTGTCTCCGCAGGCATTGGAACAGGCGAGCCGGGTGGTGGCGAGGCTGCCGCGGGAGACGGGCGGCAAATAGAATACAAGACGGCAAAAAGCGAAAAACGTGCTTCCTCTGCACGAGGCGGCACGTTTTTCCAGTCGAATGGTTAGTGAATATCCCTCTTTTTAAACTGCCCGCCGCGGACGTCGTGAATGTTGCCGACGGCGAGAAATGCGCCGGGGTCCACTTCCTCGACGATCAGCTTCAGCTTGGCTTCCTCCAGGCGGGTGATGATGCAGAACACCACTTTTTTATCGTCGCCGGTATACCCGCCTTCTCCGCTCAGGTACGTCACGCCGCGTCCCAGCCGGGCGACGATGGCGTCCCCGATCTCCTTGTAGTTGTCGCTGATGATCCAGACCGATTTGGAGCCTTCGAACCCTTCGATGGTCAGATCGATCATCTTAAAGGCGATGTAGTAGGCCATCAGCGAATACATGGCGCGATCCCAGCCGAACACGAAGCCGGCGCTTCCGAGAATAAACACGTTGAAGAACATGACGATCTCGCCGACGGAAAACGGCGTCTTTTTGTTAAACAAAATCGCCACGATCTCCGTGCCATCCAACGATCCTCCGTAGCGGATGACCAGCCCCACACCAATGCCCAGAATGATGCCGCCGAATACGGCTGCCAGGAGCGGGTCTTCCGTCAACGGACGAACGTCGTGCAGCATCGTTGTCCCCACCGACATGGCGGAAACGCCCAACAGCGTGGAAAGCGCGAACGTTTTTCCGATCTGTTTGTAGCCGACGATCAGAAACGGCAGATTGAGCAGGAACAGGAACAACCCGAGCGCCAAGCCCGTCAAGTGGGACAAGATGATGGATATCCCCACAATTCCTCCGTCAATAATCCGATTTGGGACCAAAAAGATTTCCAGCCCGACGGAGACGAGGCCCGATCCGATCAGGATGAACAGCGCCCTCTTGAGCAGTTTGCCGAGGGTCAATTTTTTGTGAGTGGCCTGTTGTTTCAACGTTTCTTCCATTCATTCCCCTCCCAGTTTTTTATCTTATTTTTTATTATATCATTGACTGTCCATTGTCTTGTGTATTTTCAGGTATGTTCAGAATTGCAAAAACAAACGGAGGGGACACGGAAGGCTTCGCTGCCCGTTGGAGAAACAGGCTGCGGCGATTAAAAGGAAGCGGTGACCGGCAGCATGAAACACTCGCGCTCCAGCTCAAAACGCCCTCTCGCCATCAGCCAGGCCCTCGTCTCCAGCGCGACGGGTTCCCATCCGGCGATTTCATCGCATCTCATCCTTTCTCGCGCCGCATCACAGCAGCCGCTCCAGCATCTCGAGCAGCCCTTTGGCAGTCTCGCGTTTATCGGTATATGTCCGCACGTCGCCCGATCGGGAGACAATGTAGGAACGATCCGGCCTTCCTGATCGACGATCTTCTCCACTACCCAATCGGATACCGCCGTTGCCATGATGACGGCACGGACAGGTTCCGTTTCCAGCAAGCGTCTGATCTTTTCGCGCAGGTCGGCGACTCCCTCAAACGGCTGTACGCGCAGCCGGTGATGACGCTCCGGCACCCGGGCAAAATAGCCGTGCAGATACGTGACGTCCGCTCCCCGCGCCAATGCCTGCTCAGCCAGATAACACCCGATGGTCCCTTTTGCCAAATTGGTATGTCCCCGGACCTGGTCCCACCTTTCGACCGTTCCCCCGCTGGTGATGAGTATCTGTTTTCCTTCCAGTGCCATCGGCAGTCCCCCTTTTGTGCCTGCTTCTTGTTCATTTCATCGCACCCGGCCCAATCCCTTCCGGTCACCCCCAAGTTTCTGGTGGGGCAGGAAAGCGCTGCGCTCCCTTTTTCCGTCAGCCCTCGGATGGCTACAGGTGTACCTTGACAATTTATAGACGAATGAATAAAATGTCTACAAAAATATAAACAAATTAAGGGTGTGTTTGTGTGATTGGCGTATCGGAACTGTTTTGGAACGCCTCGTTGGAGGAATTGAAGCGCGGGTACATTCAACAGGACGATCATGTCGTATGCCTGCTCTGCGGCAAGCGACTGGAGAAAGGCGTCGTCTATCCCGCTGACGGCGTTTTTTATGAAGCGGAGCGGTATATGCGCGTTCACATCGAACAGGCGCATCAGTCGGTGTTTGACTACCTGATCCGGCTGGACAAAAAGCTCACCGGCCTGACGGACCATCAAAACCGTTTGCTGCGCCTGTTTTACCAGGGGAAAAGCGACGCGGACGTGCAGAAGGAGCTGGGCATCGGCAGCGCCTCCACGATCCGGAATCACCGCTTTGCCTTGAAGGAGAAGGAGCGTCAGGCCAAGGTGTTTTTGACGATGATGGAGCTGTTGAAGGAACGGGATAAGCACGCGCCGGCCTTCCTGGACGTTCATCAAACCGCCAGAATGGTGGACGATCGTTACAATGTGACGCTGGACGAGTACGACAAGATTCTGAAGAAGTACTTCCCGGCAGGCACGGACGGGCCGCTGAAGACCTTCGCGTTGAAGGAAAAGCACAGGCTGGTGGTGCTGCGGGAAATCGCCAAGCGGTTTCAGCCTGAGCGCATCTACACGGAAAAGGAAGTCAATCAGATCTTGCAGGCGGTGTATGACGATTACGTCACCGTCAGACGGTATTTGATCGAATACGGGTTTCTGGATCGAAAGGACGACGGCAGCCAGTACTGGCTCAAAGCGTGATTTTGAGGGAAAGGAAGAAAAACCGATGGATCGACGAGCGGAACTGAAACAACTGTACAAGGAAATGAAGACCGAAGCGGGCGTCTACCGGATTACCAACCGACAAAACGGGAAGGTGTTCATCGGCAGCACCATGAACCTGAAGACCGTAAACGGCACGCGGTTCCAGTTGAAATTCGGCAGCCACAAAAACAGCAAGCTGCAGCAGGAGTGGAACGCATACGGAGAAGACGCCTTTGACATTGAGGTGGTGGAGCGCCTGGAAGTGAAAGAGGACAAATACGCGGAGGCCAAGGACGCGCTGAAAAAGCTGGAGGAAAAATGGCTGGAACAGCTTCAGCCGTTTGGCGAACGGGGCTATCATTAGGGGGCGGTCAGCGAAATCGTTTCCATCACAGAAACAAGGATCGTTGCGGGACGTCCGCAGCGATCCTTGTTGATTTTCTGCAGGTTTTCTACAGGCGTACGTTTGCGTGTCAGCAGAGCGGCCGGCTGCCGATGACGTGAAAACCCGCCGCTCGTTCGGCTGCCGGCTCGCTGTTACTGGGTGTGCGCCGCATAGTACTGTTTCAGGCTGGAACGTACCCCTGCCGTATTGTTCAGCAAGGTTTTGGCGCTGAAAAAGATGCTGCCTTTTACCTGGGGATACCCCTTGTTGAATTGGAGCTGCTTGATCAGCGCATCGCTGGTCGCCCAGTCGGTCGTGTTGCTGCCCACCCGGTACGCGGCGTGGCCGATGTAGAGTTTGACGGGGGTGCCGTTTGTTTCCGCCGCCCACCAGTGGACGAGCTTGTCGTAGGCGGCCGGCTTGTACCCGATGCTCCAGTAGAGCTGAGGCGCCACGTAATCGAGCCAGCCGCTGCGGATCCAAGTGCGGACGTCCGCGTACAGGTTGTCGTAGGAGCTTTGGCCGTTCGTGTCCGACCCGGTGGGGTCGTCCTTCGCATTGCGCCAGATGCCGAACGGGCTGATTCCGAACTCCACCTGCGGTTTTACGCTTTTGATCGACTGGTACAGGTCCCGGACGAAGGTGTTGATGTTGTCGCGGCGCCAATCGCCTTTGTTCGCAAATCTCCCCTGATTGTAGGCGGCAAACGTCGCATCGTCCGTAAACGCTTCCTTCCCGTACGGATAAAAATAATCGTCCAGGTGAACGCCGTCGACATCGTACTTGTTCACCACTTCCAGAATGGTGGCGATCACGTGCTGTCTCACTTCCGGAATGCCCGGGTTGAAGATCAGTTGGTTGTTGTGGGGCACGACCCAATTCGGATGCTGCCGGGCGGGGTGCTGCGCCGCCAGTTTACCTGGATCCTTGCTCGTGCTGGCCCGGAACGGGTTGAACCACGCGTGAAACGCCATGCCGCGCTTATGCGCTTCTTCGATCATGAAGGCGAGCGGATCGTAGCCCGGATGTTTTCCCTGCGTGCCGGTCAGCCATCTGGACCAGGGAACGAGGGCGGACGGATAGATCGCGTCCGATTCCGATCTCACCTGGACGATGATGGCGTTCATCCCGGTCGATTTCAGCTCGTCCAGCATGCGTATGTATTCTTGTTTTTGCGCGTCGATGCTCAGGCCAGGCTTCGACGGCCAGTCGATGTTGTACACCGTGCTCACCCATGCGGCACGCATTTCCTGCTGGGGCTGGCTCACAGGGGCGGTGCTCCCCTCGGCACCGGCGTTCGGATTGACGGCAGGAAGCGGAGCCGTTCCATTGACGATGTCCGGCGGGGCTGTCGGGGGAATCGATTGGCCGACGGAAGCGTTGGCGGCCGCCCCCGTGCTTGTCTGCGGCTGAGCTGCCGATGCGACCGGCTGCAGCCCAAACAGCAAGAGGAGCAGACTCATCAGCAAGCGGTATCGTTTCAATTCGCAATCCTCCTTATTGAGTGAAAAATGTCCCAATACTCACGATACTACGTAGATGGCAAGCAGTCTACCAATCTAGTAGACGTTTGAGAGAAAGATTCGTTGCTTGCGGTCTGGGAAAAACGGAAAAGATGGGTCATGTGACCCATGCCGCCACTTTCCTTGTTCGGCAAATGATCCCTGGAAGCGCTTGTTGGGGGTGACGGTTCCGCTGGTCGAGCACATCGTTTTTCCGCAAACAACTTTACAGGAAGACCAGATAGCGATAACGTTGAGGAAGAGTGTGAACGTGCAGCCGGTTGGAAGGCCATACGGACAATGAATGAGGAGAGATCAGAGAGATGAAGATGGATCCGCAAACGGGATCGCCCGACGGCATCAGCCCCGAACGGCGGAAAGCGGTCATGCGCGTGCTCGTGATGACCGCTGTTCCGGCAGAGAGAGACGCGGTCTTGCGTGGACTGCGCGGCGACAGCCGGTTTGACGTGCTGGCGGGGGGCGTCGGCGTGGCGGCGGCGGCAGCCAGTACGGCGCGGGCCTTGGCCGCTGCCGAGTACGACCTGGTCGTGTCTGCCGGCATCGGCGGCGGTTTTACGGGGCAGGCGGAAGTGGGCTCCCTGGTGGTGGCGAACGAGATCATCGCCGCCGACCTGGGGGCGGAGACCCCGGACGGTTTCTTGAGCGTGGACGAGCTGGGGTTCGGTTCCACCCGCATCCAGGTCGACCCTGGTTGGGCGGCCCGTGTGACCGAGGCGCTGCGCGATGCCGGGCTGCCCGTCAGCACCGGCCCCGTCCTGACGGTAACGACTGTGACGGGCACCGCCGAGACCGCCCGTGAATTGGGCGCGCGGGTGCCGGGGGCGGCCGCCGAAGCGATGGAGGGCTATGGCGTGGCTGTCGCCGCCCGTCAATGCGGCCTCCCCGTCCTGGAGGTCCGTGCCGTTTCCAACCCGGTCGGACCGCGTGACCGTGCGTCCTGGCGCATCGCGGAGGCGCTGAACGCATTGGAAGCAGCAAGCTCAGTATTCCTGGAGGTGCTACGATGAGAATTGCCTTTTCTCCTTGCCCCAACGACACGTTTGTATTTCACGCCTGGGTACACGGCCTGATCCCCGGCGCGCCAAAGCTGGATGTCACGTACGCCGACATCGACATTACCAATGGCCTGGCAGCCGCACCCAACGGGCCGGACGTGCTCAAAATCTCGTATGCGGCCCTGCCGTGGGTGCTCTCCGAGTACGCGCTGCTGCCGTGCGGAGGGGCGTTGGGCAGAGGCTGCGGACCGCTGGTGCTGACCAAGACCGGCAGCAACGATCCGGCGGTTTTGACTGGTCGTCGGGTGGCGGTCCCCAGCGAACGCTCAACCGCCTACCTCCTGTTCCGCCTGTGGGCCGCCCGGAACGTGCCGGGAGGCGTTGGCGACATCGTGGTGATGCCCTTTCACGAAATCATGCCGGCGGTCCGCGACGGCTCGATCGACGCCGGACTGGTCATCCACGAGGCGCGCTTCACGTACCCCTCGTACGGACTTACCCTGCTGGCCGACATGGGAAGCTGGTGGGAAGAAGACACCGGCCTGCCGATTCCGCTGGGGGCGATCATCGCCCGCCGTTCGCTCGATCTGAAGGCCATCGCCGGCTGGACCCGCGCGTCGGTCGAATACGCATGGGCCCACCCGGAGGCGTCGCGTGAGTACGTGCTGCACCACGCGCAAGAGATGGACCCCGAAGTAGCGAAAGCGCACATCAACCTGTACGTGAACGAGTTCACCGCCGATTTGGGCGAAGAAGGGTACGCGGCGGTCACCGCCCTGCTCACGCGGGCAGCGGCGGAAGGGCTTGTGCCGGAGGTGGACCCGGCCGCGCTGCGCTGACATGGCCGGCGAATTATGAGACGCAAACAAAAGGGGCTGTAGGCCCCTTTTTTGCGTTTGGCCATGCGGGAACCCCCTGCTTTACACGAAAAAATGGGAGCCTGTGTTACACATGCTCCCGTTAGTGCAAGGAGAATCTTCTAATCATTTAATCCCTTTCCATTGAGAATTTGCTGCATATATTTTTCAATCCTTGACTCCCGAGTTTTGGATTGTTTGGGTTTCGAAAAATAAAGAATGTACGCTCTTTGCCGTCCCGGCGTCAACGCTTCAAACGCAGCTTTCAAGGCAGGGAGTTCATCAAATTTTTTTTGAAGTTCTTCAGGAATGATGAGTTCTGCATTCTGTTTAACATTCACTTTCAAACCGGCTTTTTCCACTTCAATGGCTTCAAAAATATAGGCTTTCAAGATGGGTTCCAACTCGACTATTTCTTGAACATTGGTGAACCGAATCTGGCGCGCTGCCTGTACATTCTCCGTTTGTTGGATGAGAATCTCATGGGGATCCTGTAACAAGGCACCCTTGTGAAACAGAAGCGCACAATATTCTTTAAATCCATGTATTAAAACGATGTTTTTTTTCTCAAACGTGTAACAAGGATGCATCCACTTAAATTCTTCGGTCAGTTCACAGTCAAGAACGATACTTCTCAACTTCTCATATTCTTCCTTCCACTTTTTGGCTTTGCTTATAAATTCATCAACCTTAGGATTCATCCGACGAATTGTCATCAAGGAACACCCCTCTTCAATTTGTCCATCCGTTGACTGTCAAGCAGATCTGGCGTGGAAAGGTACAGGGAGCTTCTATTGCTATTCTGCCCGTTCGTAAAAGAAGAAAACCCTTGATAGACAAGGGGTTTCAACGCTATTTCAGTGTCAGCAGCGTCACGCTATCCAGTTGGGTTCAAGAAGAGCTAAAATGCTGCCTTCGCTTGGAATTCACGCTGATATCTGGTGAAGTGCCTCCAGGGCGTCGGATTCGGTCTCCTTGAATAAGACCATGTTTCCCTGATTGGATTCGTACATGAAGGCGTTCAGGCTGTTGCTTTGGTAGCTGCTGAAATCACCGACGATCGCGACTTTCATCCGGTAGTTGGTAAACTTCTGCAGGATCTCACCGGCCAGTCCGGTTTTCAGATCAAAGAACGCTTCCGTGAAATGTTCTTTTCGCAGCACCATCTTGTCACATCCGCTGTTGTACCACACGTTGGCAAGCAGGTCCAGTGCATCCTGTGCGTTCTCAATCAGGATGGATTCACTTTCGATGACGGCGATTTTGGAACCGTTCTGCTCATTCACGGTGATCTTCAAGTGACCACTCTCCCTTCGTCCATACTTGACACTGTCCAAACTTCCTCTTCTGATTTGAGAAATCACAGGGTCTAGTGAAAGCCACTCCAGCGATGGAGTGGCCCGTTCGTTTAACACAGTTACTTCTGTATCAGTTGAATAAGGTTGCCGCATGTATCGTCGAAGACAGCTATTGTGACTTCGCCTATTTTTGTCGGCTCCTTCGTAAACTTCACGCCCTTTTCCAACAATCGTTTGTACTCTTTCTGAATATCTGCAACACCAAACATGGTTGCCGGGATGCCATCGGCAAATATCTTCTGTTGATACGCTTTGGCGGCAGGATTGTCATTCGGTTCGAGTAAAAGCTCGGTACCGTCTTGCTCATCGGGAGATACAAGCGTGATCCACCTAAATTTCCCCATGGGAACGTCTTGCTTTTTTACAAAGCCCAGCGTTTCTGTATAAAACTTCAAAGCCTTCTCCTGATCTTCAACAAATATACTCGTAATAATGATTTTCAACATGTTGTTGCCTCCTGATATTTACGACGTTGGTGCTCTGTTAACAATCTGGTTTCATTCAGAAAAACCCATACATACGTAGGCATAGAACTTATGCCTGCCCCCACAATTTAAGCAGAGCCACGCACTCCACATGACTCGTATGCGGAAACATATCCACCGGCTGGGCGCTGACAATCTCGTAGCGGGCCAGCAGCTTCGCCACGTCTTTGCCCAGGGTGGACGGATTGCAGGAGACGTAGACGATCCGCTGCGGCTGTACCTCCAAGAGGGAGCGGATCAGGGCGTCGTCCAGGCCGGTGCGGGGCGGGTCCACCACGACGACGTCCGGTTTTACGCCCTGCTTGGCCCACTTCGGCATCAGCACCTCGGCGCGGTCGACGTGGAAGGTGGCGTTGGCGGCCCCGTTTTTCTCGGCGTTGCGGCGGGCATCCTCGACCGCTTCGGGAATCAGCTCGATGCCCCGTACCTCCCGGGCGTAGGGTGCCAGCCAGAGGGCGATCGTCCCCGTGCCGCAGTAGAGGTCCAGCACCAGTTCGCTGCCGGTCAGCCCGGCGGCTTTTTTGACTTCCTCGTACAGCTTGCGCGTCTGCTCCGGGTTCAGTTGGAAAAAGGCGCGGGCCGACAGGTCGAACGACAGCTCCCCCAACTGCTCCGCGATGGACGGTCTTCCCCAGAGCTGACGGGTGGTGTCGCCGAAGACCAGCGACGTTTTTTTCCGATTGACGTTTTGCACGATGCTGACCAGGCCGGGCAGGCGGGTGCGCAGCTCCAGGATCAGTTCCTTGACGCGCGGAATCTCCTCGGTGGCCGTCACCAGCGTGAGCTGCGTCTCGCCCGTGGCGAAGGCCGCGCGGGCCACGATGGTGCGGATGACGCCGGTCCGTTTTCGCTCGTCGTACGCGGGAATGCCCAGCTCCTCCATGACCTGTCGCGCCGTGCGGACGATCTCGTTGGTCGCCTCGTGCTGCACGCGGCAGGACTCCAGGTCGACGAGGCGGTGGCTGCCCGTCTGGTACAGGCCGGCCACCAGCCGGCCGTTCTGTCTTCCCACCTGAAACTGCGCCTTGTTGCGGTAGCCCCAGGGGTTCTCCATGCCGATCGTCTCCGCCACCGGCGGATTTTCCAGCCGGGCGTACTTGCGCAGCGATTCGATCACCAGCTCCCGCTTGCTGGCCAATTGGGCCTGGTAGTCCATGTGCTGCAGGCTGCAGCCGCCGCATTCCTCATAGACCGGACAGGGGGGCTCGACCCGCGCGGGGGAACGCTCCACCACGCGCACCAGCCGGGCGACGGCGTAGGTTTCCTTGACGTCTGTCACTTCCGCGTGCACCACTTCCCCGGGCAAGGCCTTTTCCACAAAGACGATTTTCCGCTTGTAATAGCCGATGCCTTCGCCGTTGATGCCGAGACTTTTGATCGTCAGGGTCATCTGCTGGCCGACGCGAACGGCGGCTTCCTGCTGCTGATACGATTTGTTCATGCGTGCCGATCTCCTTCGAACGTGGTTGTCTCTTATTATACCGCTTCTTGGACCTGTGCCAAAACGAATCCGCTCCAAACCAGCTTTTCCGGCAGGATTCTTCCGCCCTGTTTTTTCCACGCGGAACGAATGAGACAGCACCAGCCTGACAATGATGCCGGCTTTCTCCCTTGTCCCGTTTTTGCTATAATAGGGCAGAGAAAAACGAGGGAGCTGTGACGGAAGATGCAAGAGCTGTTTGACAAAATGAAGGAATATCTGAACATGGATACGGAGATTTCCTTTGAAGAATTTGACGGGTACTATAAAAAAGTGATCGCGTTTCTGAACGACAACTGGACCGGTTTGAACGAGGACGAGACCCTGCACATGCTGTTCATCCTCGACAACCTCAAGTCCAACGGCGAGGATCGCGCCAAGCGCAAGGAAAAAGAGGCGAAAAAGTACGCCAAGATGGCGCAGCGTTCGGAAATCTGGGCAACGGCGCTGATCAAGCGCCTGCGCGACGCCGGTCTGAGCGACGAGGAGATCGGCAAGCGCTACGAAGCGATCTACGAAGCGGTGTAACTTTACAGAAGAACCAAGCGGGGACGGCGATCCCCGCTTTTTTCATATTTCACGCGGGGGAACAAACCGCCCCGAGCATTGACAAGGCATGCCAAAATCACTATAATTTCTTACTAATTTAAATAGTTCTTATTGGTTGAACAGCGTGGAAAAGGACGAGTAAAAACAGAAGCGGCGCACAGAGAGCTGTCCCTCGTGCTGAAAGGACAGCCGCTGGCCTGTTTTGAAGATCACCTTGGAGCTGTGCCTTGGAAAGAGCGGGTCCGCCGATTTGAGTACAGGGCAACGGTCACGCCCCCGTTACCGGGCGGGAGTTCTCCTCGGGGGAACTCGCCGAGTCTGTTTTTCGCGAGGAAAGCAGAGAAGCTGAGTGGTACCGCGATGCCCTCGCCTCAGCCAGCCGTGCGCGCGATGCGCCGAAGGCCGGAGGCGGGGGCTTTTTGCATTTTTCCGCGCATTCGACATCATCATCAGGGGAGGAGCAGAAGACATGCCTGCTGTCAACATGGAAGACATCATCGTCGCCAACCACGTGCTCAAAGACGTGATCGAAAAGACGCCGCTGCAGCGAAACAAGCTCCTGTCCGAGCGGTATGGCTGCAACGTCTACTTGAAACGGGAAGATTTGCAGGTGGTGCGCTCGTTCAAAATCCGCGGCGCCTACAACCTGATCCGCCACCTCTCCGCCGAGGAGCGGCAAAGAGGGGTGGTCTGCGCCAGCGCCGGGAACCACGCGCAGGGCGTGGCCTACTCCTGCCGGCTGCTGCAGATCCGCGGCCGGATTTTCATGCCCGCCACGACGCCGCGGCAGAAAGTGTCGCAGGTCAAGCTGTTCGGAGGCGAATACGTCGACGTGGTGCTGGTCGGCGACACGTTTGACGACTCGTTTGCGGAGGCGATGGCCTACTGCCTGGAGAAAAACATGACGTTCGTCCATCCGTTTGACGATCCGCTCGTGATTGCCGGACAGGGCACGGTCGGCGCGGAAATCATGAACGACGTGGAGGAGCCGGTCGATTACCTGTTTGTGAGCATCGGCGGCGGGGGCCTGGCTGCGGGCGTCGGCACGTACGTGAAAGGAGTCAGCCCGTCCACCCGCATCATCGGGGTGGAACCGGCCGGCGCTCCCTCGATGACAGAGGCGCTGGCTCGGGGGGACGTCGTGACGCTGGAGGAGATCGACAAGTTCGTGGACGGGGCGGCGGTCAAACAGGTGGGGCAGCTCACCCGCGAAATCTGCAAAGAGGTCGTGGACGACATCGTACTGGTGCCGGAAGGAAAGGTGTGCACCACGATTTTGGAGCTGTACAACGAGAACGCCATCGTCGTCGAACCGGCCGGGGCCCTGCCGATTGCCGCGCTTGACGCCTGCCGCGAGCAGATTGCGGGGAAAAACGTCGTCTGCATCATCAGCGGGGGCAACAACGACATCGACCGGATGCAGGAAATCAAGGAGCGTTCCCTGCTGTATGAAGGCTTGAAGCATTACTTCATCATCAATTTTCCGCAGCGGGCCGGAGCGCTGCGCGAGTTTATCGACAAAGTGCTGGGGCCGCACGACGACATCGCCCGTTTCGAGTACACGAAAAAGAACAACAAGGACAACGGGCCGGCGCTCGTCGGGATCGAGCTGAAGAGCAGGGAGGACTATCAGCCGCTGGTGGACCGGATGAAGAAGCACGGCATCCGCTACGTGGAGGTGACCAAGGACCCGACGCTGTTCCACCTGCTGATCTGATCAACCCGCGCCGGGGACACTGCGGTGTTGTAAAACAGAGCGGAAAAATCGAAAAAGTATTAATACAGAGAAAACGGGAGAAACGGACAGAAAACAGAAGCCAGCGAGCGAAAATGCGCCACAATGTTTTATAACAACGTTTTATAAAACAACTCCTGTTATAATACAATAACCTCAACGAACACGTCGGGAGGTTATGATCATGACGCCAGTCGCCACCTTTTTCCGCAACCTGGAAGCCAAATGCTGCGCCGCGTGCGGCCAAGCGATGACGGAGCAGGCCGAATCCTACATGACAGAGTGCTTCGACTGCCAGGAAAAAGCATCGAAGGATGCCTACCTGTACTATTACAGCAAGCGGTAAGCAGCATCCATGCGTTTGGAGAGGAGGGCCACCCGCGGCCGCCGCTCCCGTTTCGGTTCCGCGCAAGCGGAGAACCGCAGGGGAGACAGCCGCAGCCGGGTGGCCTTTTTTTGTGCCTGCTCCCGGCCCGGCGTCGGCCAGGCCGCAGGAAGCATCTCAGAACGCCCAGTTTCCGCCGCGGAAGACGGGTTCTCGCGTGCCGTCGGCCAGCTCTCCGTCGATGTCCATCTCCGCCGAGCCGATCATGAAATCGACGTGCATGAGGCTGGTGTTGAGACCGCGCTGCTCCAACTCCTCGCGGGAGAGGTTCGCCCCGTCCTCCAGGCAGACGGGATAGGCGTTCCCGATCGCCAAATGGTTGGAGGCATTTTCGTCAAACAGCGTGTTGTAGAAAATCAGGTTGGACTGGGAGATGGGCGACCGGTGCGGAACCAAGGCCACTTCCCCCAGGTAGCGGGAGCCCTCGTCCGTTTCGATCACCTTTTGCAATACCTCGAAGCCCGTCTCCGCCGTCACCTCCACGATGCGCCCCCGCTCGAAGCGGAGCGTAAAGTTCTCGATCAGATTGCCGTTGTGGTTCAACGGCTTCGTGCTGCGGACGACGCCGTTCACCCCTTCTTTCAGCGGAGCCGTGAAGACTTCTTCCGTCGGGATGTTGGCCATGAACGGCGTGCCGTTTGCGTTCACGCTGCCCCCTCCCAGCCATCGGTGGCCGGGCGGCAGTTGAACGGACAGGTCGGTGCCGGGCGCTTTGAAGTGCAGGCAGCGGTACTGCTTGCCGTTCAGGTAGGCCACCTTTTCGTTCAGTGCGGCTTGATGGTTCCGCCAGGCCGTCACCGGGTCGTCCGCGTCGATCCGGGTGGCGCGGAAGATGGCGTCCCACAGGGCGTTCAACTGCTCACTCTCGGGCAGGTCCGGGAAGACCTTGGCTGCCCATGCGGGAGAGGGAGCGGCGATCACCGACCAGCTAACGCGATTGTTCATCGTGTAGCTGCGAAACGTGTACATGGCTGTTCCCGCCGCTTTGTTGGCGGCGGCGATCCGCTCCGGGTTCACCCCTTTGAGCAGATCGGGGTTGGTCGCCGTTATGAAAAGAAACGCGGCCCCGTTCTCGGCCATCTCCTCGTACGCCTTCGCTTTCCACATCGGGAATTCCGTGAATGCTTCATCCGGGGCGAGATCGTATCGGATCCGGGTCAGTTCATCGTCGGTCCAGTCGGTATGTACGTGTTTGGCTCCGGCCTGGTAAGCCGTTTTGGCAATTTTGCGGACCAGTTCGGCCGTGGAGAGGGGGGCGTTGACGACCAGGGTTTGCCCCGGCTGGACATTGACGCCGATTTTCACAGCCAAGGCGGCGTAGCGGTCAAGCATGTGGTCAGCAGCGGTCATGGAAAACCTCCTCGTTTGGATATGTCGCGATCGTTTGGCAGACAGGCAGTCCGAATGCAGGATGTTGCCAATAATTATATACCAAATTATGGCTGGCGTGTGGTTTCTTGAGCCAAAGCGGTTCTTGCCAAACGGAAAAAATACGGGCATCCTAGTAGCGTGTGCCATTCGGACGGAAAGGGGGAGCGGAGGTGTTTCATCCGCTGGTGTTCGACAATATCCGGGTCGTGCTGGAAGGAGCAGTGTACGACCGCGATTTCGAAGGGGCCATCACCATCACGGGCCGCTCTGACGTGATGGACCTGGCTACGTTTGAGCGGCTGTTTCAGATCGAATTCCGCCCGGCGGAAAAAGCGGACAGCGACACGGCGGTGACGGCGCAGATCCAACTGCGCACTTCGCTGGCCGACATCGCGGCGGAACAACTGGAGAAGCCGCTGATAGAGCATGTAGGCTGCACGATCTGCATCCATTTTTTCCTGGAGATCAGCGACGTGCCGCGGGAGACGGATGCAATCACCGCGATTCTCAACGAGATGTGGGGACACCGGCCGCACATCACGCAGACGGTCAAGGCGCGCTTGGACGAGCATCGGCCGGAGTGGCCGCCGCAGCGCTTTGCCAATCAGATCACGCTCGATTTTCACCGCAAGATCGACGAGGGCAATATTGAGGACTTGCGGCGCCTGATCGATCACACCGTCGATTCGCTGGTTCACCTCCAGGCGTACTGCGACAGCCGCGCATAGCCGGAACAATCCGGTGTTCCGGCGCGGGACTTCACCCGCCTGCCTGACGACGCAGGCGTGCCGCTTGGCAGACGTGCCTGCGCGCCTCCCGTTTTTGCAATTTACATTTGTTCTGCCAGGCATTATGATTAATGTGTTAACGTATTTTATCATTTGGTTGACAAAAACGGGAGGTCAACATGAGAAACGAACGATTGAAGTGGCTGCTCTTATCCGCTGTTTTTGCCGCCGTGACGGCCGTCTTTTCGCAAATCACGATTCCCCTGCCGCTGATTCCGATTACCGGACAGACGCTGGCGGTTGGGTTGGCCGCCACCATTCTGGGAAGCCGGTACGGCACGCTGGCGATGATCATTTACGTGCTTCTGGGCGCAGTCGGCCTGCCGGTTTTTGCGGGAGCGAACGGAGGGCTCCAGGTGCTGGTCGGCAAATCCGGCGGGTACATTTTCGGCTTCATTCTGACCGCCTACATTACCGGCCTGATCCTGGAGAAAACCCGCTTTTCCTTTGGCTGGGCGCTGGTGGCCAATCACGTCGGCATGGTCGTGACGCTGGTTTGCGGCGTGATCCAGCTCAAGTACGTGCTGGATATTCCGTGGAACGCCGCAGTCATGAGCGGAGGCGTTTCCTTTTTGCTGGTGGGAGTCGTCAAGGCCGTGCTGGCCGCCTGGATCGGCATCAAGGTGCGCGAACGGCTGGTATCCACCGGGCTGGTGCAGGTGAACAAGCCGACCCTTTCGTAACAGAAGAGAGACCGCCTGATGATTCAGGCGGTTTGTTTTTTTGCCGCTGCCCCAATGGAGCGCGTGGTATAAGGAGCCGGACCGGATGGATACTAGAGACGACGCACTGACACCAGACCTACGAAAGGATGACCGCGATGAACCTGACCATTCCCGCCCCCCGAGGGCTGCCCATATCCGGCCATTTGCTCGCCTTTCGCCGCGACCCGCTCGGCTTTTTGCAGAGGGCTGCGGAACAGCACGGCGATGTCGTCCATTTTCGCTTCGGCCCCAGACGGCACCTGTATCTTTTGACCAATCCCGATCACATCAAGGAAGTGCTGGTCACCAAACAGGCCCACTTCCGCAAGGCCAAAGGACTGCAGGTGGCGCGGGCGGTGGTGGGAGACGGCATCCTCACCAGCGAGGGGCAAAAGCACATGCGGCAGCGCCGGCTGATGCAGCCCGCTTTTCACCGGGAGCGGATCGCCGCTTACGCCGACACGATGGTCCGCCAGGGGACCGCCATGATGGCCGGGTGGAAAGACGGCGACATCCGTGACGTGCACGAAGACATGATGAAAGTGACGCTGGCGATCATCACCGAGACGATGTTCGGCAAAGGATTGACGGAGGGCGTCGACAAGATCGGCCGCGCCATCGAAATCGGGCTGCAGTACGTGTCGAACAAGGCTTCGGCGATGATCGACATCCCGCTCGGCGTGCCGACGCCGCAAAACCGGAAGTTTCAGGAGGCGGCGGAGACGCTGGACAAAACCATATACGCGATCATCGAGGAACGGCGGAGGAGTGGGGAGGAAGGACGGGACGACCTGTTGGCCATGCTGCTCGCCGCCCGTGACGAGGAGGACGGGCGGGGTATGACGGACGAGCAGGTGCGCGACGAGGTGATGACCATCTTTGTCGCCGGCCATGAGACGACCGCCAACACCATGTCGTGGATCTGGTACCTGCTGGCCACCCATCCCGAAGCGGAACGAAAGCTGTGGGCGGAACTGGACGAGGTGCTGGGCGGACGGCCGCCGACGGCAGAGGATGTCCCGCGGCTTGTATATACCAATCAGATCATCAGCGAAACCCTGCGGCTCTATCCCGCGGCCTGGGTGATCAACCGGGAAGTGGTGGACGAGGTGGAGATCGGGGGGCACGTGTACCAGCCGGGCGAGACGCTGATGATGAGCCAGTACGTGATGCACCGCAGCCGCCGCTATTTCGACAACCCGGACCAATTCATCCCGGAACGGTTCAGCGGCGATTTGCTGAAGCGGATTCCCGCGTTCGCCTACTTCCCCTTTGGCGGCGGGCCGCGCATCTGCATCGGCAACAACTTTGCGCTGATGGAGGCGGCGCTGCTGCTGGCCACGATCGCCCAGCGCTTCCGCCTGCGGCTGGCCGAACCGGGACAGCGGGTGGAGCCGGAGCCGCTGGTTACGCTGCGTCCGAAAAACGGGTTGATGATGCGGCTGGAGGCGCGGATATAAAAAAAGAGGCATCTTTCCACCAAAAGCATGGCCGCTTGGTGTCAGATACCGAACTGGGGGTTATTTATCACGGAAAGCAACACGCTTGCTTACAAATAGTACTGTAACAGAAAAAAATAAAGCGAATATTAACCATCAATAAATTGAAATAAATTATGGTTGAAAAAACGGGATCGTAAAGGAGAAGCAGCTTCCCACGCCCAGCTCGCTGCTTACGTTGATCACGCCGCCGTGGCGCTGGACGATGCTCTGGCAGATGGTCAGGCCGAGGCCGGTGCCGCCGTTGTTCCGGTTGCGCGATTTGTCTGCGCGGTAAAACTTGGTGAACACCTTGGGCAGGTCCTCCGCCGCGATGCCCTCCCCCTTGTCGATCACGGAAAAGAGCACGTGTCCGTCCCGCTGATCGCAGGTAAGCAGGATGGACCCGTTTGGCTTGTTGTAGTAGATGGCGTTGTTCAGCAGGTTTTCCAGCACGCGGCGCAGCTTGGCCTCGTCCGCCTCGATGTGCAGCTCGTTGGAGACGCGCAGCTTCCATTGAAACGACAGCCCCGCCTCCTTGATGCGCACCAGGTAGTCCTCGATGACGCCCTTGACAAAGCTTTTCACGTGGATGCGGCTGATGTTCAGCTTGATTTCCGTGCTTTGCTGGGTGAAATCCTGCAGCTCGTCCAGCAGCTTTTCCAGATCGGCCGTCTTTTCCTCGATCTTGCGCATCTGCTTCTGGATCCGCTTGAGATCGGTGACGCGTCCCGATCCGATGTAGGAGGCGTAGCCTTTGATGGTCGTCAGCGGCGTGCGGAAGTCGTGGGCGATGGCCGAGATCAGTTCGGACTGCCGGTCCTCGGCAAGCCGGAGTTCGTCCACCATGTCGGAAAAGTAGCCGAACAACTGGCCAAACTCGTCGTGCGAGCGGTAGGTAAACGAGACGTACCGCTTGCCTTCCCGGATTTCCTGCGTCACGCGGGACAGTTCGCTGACCGGCCGCAGGATCCAGCGGACAAAAAAGGTGAGCAGGATGAGGCCGACCAGCGCGATGCTGCCGTAGATGAACCACAGCATCATCGAGACGCCTTTGGTGGCGAGAATGTCCGATTCATCCGTGTAGAAGTAGATGATCGTATGCCCCTGCCGCGGGGGTTCGTGCTGAAAGTGGTATTCCGCGACCACCTTCAGATCGCTTTTCTCCGGATCGGCCGGACTCGTTTTCAGCGGGTTTTTCAGGTTGTAGGCCTGTGACGTCTTGATGTAAATGGGGTTGCCGTCAGCGTCCGTGACCACCATTTTGTACATCAGGTCTTCCGGAAGCTGTGCCTCCAGCTCCCGCCGCTCGGTCGGATCCTTGAACACGCTGGAGTTCAACAACTGGTTGACCCGCACCTTCTCCGCCGTTTCCTTCTCGTACCGGTACTGGTTGTGCCGGTCCGTCTTCAACTGTTCCACGATGATGTCTTCGAAGACGAACTTGAACAGGAGCAGGTTGAGTACGATCAAGGCGATAAACGAGAGGAACAGCTTGTTCCGGATGCTCATCTACACTTTCTCCCCGATGAATACGTACCCCGTCCCCCATTGCGTTTTGATGAACTGGCGATCCGTCTCCAATTTTTCGCGCAGGTTCTTGATGTGCACGGTGACCGTGTTGAGCGAGCCGTAGCCGTATCCCCAGACGCGGTCGTAGATCTGCTCCCGCGTGAAGACGATGCCCGCGTTTTCGGCCAAAAAGGTAAGCAGTTGAAACTCCTTGGTGGACAGATCGATCTTTTGGTCGTTGACGTAAACGGAGTACGTTTCCTTGTGAATTTCCAGCCCCTTGAACTTCAGGACGGTAATGGAGGATGCCGAGGTCTCTTTCTCCGCCGCCTCCTCGCTGTGACGGCGAATGCGTTCGTAGCGGCGCAGGTGGGCGCGGATGCGGGCAAGCAGTTCTTCCGTGTCAAACGGCTTGGTGATGTAGTCGTCGGCGCCGATCTCAAAGCCGACCACCTTGTCGACCGCTTTGCCCTTGGCGCTGAGAAAGAGGATGGGCAGCTCCCACTCGCGGCGAATCTGCGAGCAGAGCTCGTAGCCGCTCATGCCGGGCATCATGATGTCGAGCAGAATCAGGTTGGGCTTGGTGCCCGACTTCAGCAGTTCCAGCGCCTGCTCGCTGCTCTGCGCCGTGGAAACGTCGTATCCTTCGCTTCCCAAAATATCTTCCAGCAGCTCGAGTATTTCCTCGTTGTCGTCCACAATCAAAACATGGTCTTTCACCGGTACTCTCCCCCAGTCACCACATGTGTTCTGGTCCTATTCCTTTTATCATATCACGGTTTGCCCGCACGCGGGGACATAATCCCGTCCTTCCCGGCCGGACAGTCCAGGCAGCGTCGAAAAACGGATGTTACTACCTCTTGACACCAGGTGCTAAACAAATCCAGAAAAAGCCAGAGACCTGTCGTCCCTGGCTTGTACGCTGTGCGTCGATTACTGCTGCTGCCGCGGTTGTGATTGCTGCTGCTGTTGAGTTTGCTGCTGTTGTGGAGTCTGGGGCTGTTGTTTCGATTGTTCTTGCTGCCGCTGCGGCTGCTGCTTCGCATCGGGCAGCGATGCTGCTTGTACCGGTTTCTTTTTCTGTGGAGCCTCGGCAATGGCCTCAAGCACAGGCAGGGCAATCCGTTTGGCGCCCACAAAGCGCTTGCCCCAGTAATACGGATCGTTCAGCCTCGTGTTGACGACTCCTTTGCCGCTCTCCGCGTGTACAAACATGCCGTTTCCGATGTAGATGCCCACGTGTGAAATGCTGCGCCCGTTGGTGTTGAAAAAGACCAGGTCACCCGGCTGGAGATCGCTGCGGGACACCGGTACTCCCAACTTGAATTGGGCGGACGACGAATGAGGCAGATCTACACCCAGCGCGTCAAACACATAGCGCGTAAAACCGGAGCAGTCAAATCCGTTTTTGGTCGTGCCGGACGACTTGTAAGGAGCGCCGTACAGGTCGTTGACGACACCCATCAAGGAAGATTCCTCCTGGGCGTGTGCAGCGCCGGCTCCCATTGCAAGCATCCCGGCGATGAAGAGAGTAACCACCGTTTTGCGCAAGAGAAACTGCTCCTTTCCTGAGCCTACGAGGTTAGCTGATGGGTTCGGTCGAAAGGATTGCCCTAGGCGGCCGGCAAGCGGCGGCCATTCACCCCGAAAAACGTGGGTCCCCCGTTTCCGCATAGCGGAATTCGGCTAATTTCGATGTTTTTTTACACGCACTCCAGCACAATTCAACACGTGTCCGATTTTTCCTGTCTTTTTGCTTGGTTGTTCACAATTTTGACACAAAATGTTGTCATAAATCGGAAACGATTCGTGTCGACCATGCCGGCGCACGATTCGCCAAAGCGCGGGTGCATGCTTGTCCGATTGCGGAAGGAAGGCGTCTCCGCCCCGGGACGGAGGGAAAAACCAACCGCCCGCCCGTTATGGCGAGCCCTGTCAGCCGTCTACAATAAAGCCATGAGGGTGACACCCAAACAAAGTCGATGGGAGGGTAGCAGTTGATGAGCGAGCGGTCTGGAAAAGTGCTTCTCGGACTGGTCCTGCTGCTCATAGGCGGGTTGGTCTTGCTGGATCAGATCGGCATTGACGGCGGCGATCTGCTCGGTGTGCTGATTCCCGGGCTGATCATGCTGTACGGCGCCCGCAAAGTGATGGGAAGTTCAGGTTCGCGTTTTAGCGGCGTACTGATCTTTCTGTTCGGGTTCCTGATGCTGATCGGCAAGCTGCATCTGCTGTTTCACGCCGTGCTGGCCATCGGGGTCATTTACCTGGGCTTCCGCTTGCTTCGCCAACGGGATGTGCCGGATCACCCGGTTCCGACCGTCTGGGAGCGGCAGTGGGCACAGCGCGTGCTGCGAGAAAATGACGCATTGGATCGATGGGAGCAAAGCGTAACCAAGCGGCAGCAGCCGTAATCCCCGCGCCGGCATGGCCGGGTCGCAGGACAAGGATGTTAAAACAACCATGATCATGTGATATGATGAGGAGGACAAGTGACAATGGGTATCTTGAAACGCTTGCGTGATTTGACGGTGGCTTCGGTGAACGACGTGCTGGATTCGATGGAAGATCCGGTGGTAATGCTGAACCAGTACATGCGTGACATGGAAGTGGAGATCGGCCAGGTGGAAGTGGCCGTCGCCCGTCAGGTGGCGCTGGAGAAGAAATTCCGCCAGCAGTGGGAAGAGGCGCTCGCCCTCGTGGAAAAACGGGATCGCCAGGTAAAACTGGCGCTAACCGAAGGCGAAGACGAACTGGCGCGCCGCGCGCTTGCCGACAAGAAGCAGTACGAAGCGCGTGCCCAGGAGTACGAGGCGCTCTACCAGTCCGCTTCGGAAGCGGCGCAAAAGATGCGCGAAAAGCTGGCTGAGCTGAAAGAAGAGTTTTACAAGATGCGGGCGAAAAAATACACCCTGATGGCCCGCGCCCAAGTAGCCAAGACGCAGAAGCAGGTGAATCAGGCCATCGTCGGGATGGGCAGCGAAACGGCGAGCCGCGGATTTGCCCGGATGGAAGAAAAAGTGATGCGCATGGAGGCGGAAGCGGATTTAAGCGGCCAGTGGCGCAATACCAGCGCAGGCTTGGACCACTCCCTGAGCAAATGGGAGAAGGACGACCTGGACGCCGAACTGGCGAAGATCAAAGCCTCCCTGCTTGAACAGAAGGAAACGCCGCAGCAAACGGAACAGGCGTAAGCGAGAGGAACGGCGGCGTTTGATGTAGAATAGAACCAAAGGCAGCCTGGGAAACAGGCTGCTTTTCCCCTAGAGGAGGTTCTTTTTTTGGCAGACTTCTTGGTGTTTTTGCGACGGTTTATCGCCGAACCCGGACGTGTCGGCAGCATCATCCCCAGCTCCCGGTTTCTCTGCGCGCGCATGCTGAGCCGCGTGGATTGGGCAAACGCTGGCGTCATCGTTGAACTGGGGCCGGGCACGGGTGTGTTTACCCAGGCCATTCTCCAGAAAAAGCGGCCGGACGCCCGTTATCTTCTGGTTGAGCGTGATCCCCAGTTTCGGGCCGTGCTGCGCGACCGGTTTCCCGAGGTGCCGATTCGGGAAGAGGCCATGAAGCTTGGCCAGTATATGGAGGAAATGAGGTTGGGCAAAGCCGACGTAATCATCTCGGGCCTTCCTTTTGCCATCTTTCCGGAAACGCTGCGCACCGGCATTCTGGACCAAATTCAATCCGTGCTGGCCCCCGGCGGGCTGTTCATCACGTTTCAATACTCGCTGCAACTGCAATCGGAGCTGCAGGCGCGGTTTCAACGGGTGGAGACGGGTTTCACGCCGTTGAACATTCCGCCTGCGTTTATCTATACATGCCGTAACGGTTGGAAGGAAAATGAGCGGCATGGGGCGTAAGAGAGGAGACTCCTGTGAAACTGTCCCGCTTGCACAAAATGACGGCTGGTGTTCTGATCATTTTGACGGGCATTGGCCTGTTGCTCGACACCTTGCATATCATTTCGTTCAGTTTGTTCAGCCTGTGGCCGATGGTGTTGGTGTACGTCGGCGTGCGCATGTGGGAGAAGCAAAAACGCATCAGAGGCGGCCTTTTGGCCGGGTTTGGCGTCCTCATCGCGCTGGACATGTGGTTTGGCGTGGGATTCCATGACCTGTTCCATTTCGTCGTCCCTCTGGCGTTGATCTATTTTGGCTTCCGCCTGATCCGGGGGCGCTCGCGGTCGCGCGACGGACGAGCGGACACGGTCGGTGACTCGGGCGGTTTCTCCCCGGAGTGGGACACGCCGGACGATGCGCCGTTTTACCAAAAGGCGGCTCGCTGGGCCAAGCAAAAAGGATACGGGCCTGTCTTCGAGGACCGGGTGGAGACGCCGTTTCACCCCGGCTGCATTCTGCGGCCCAAGGATACCCGCAGTTCGCTGATCGGCGATTTTCATCTCACGTCCGGAAGGTTTGAACTGGATCAACTGCACATTTGGCACGGCATCGGGGATGTGGTGATCGACCTGTCGCGGGCGATGGTGATGCAGGAGGAAGCGTTCCTGACTGTCGACGGCTGGGTGGGGGACGTCACCATATACGTGCCGGTCGACATGCCGGTTGCCGTTACCGCCGAGGTGAGCATTGGCGACCTGGAAGTGTTTGGACACCGGCAAGGCGGCATCAGCCGCAGCGTGATGGTCCGCTCCGAGCAGTACGAGCAGGCCGCTCAAAAAGTGCATTTGCAAATCTCGCTGCTTGTCGGCGATATAAAAGTCAAGTACATCTAGGGGGTACTGACCGATGCGTCGACAGCGATTAGCGAGCGTACAATGGCAGTACGTGCGGTTCGGCCTGATGCTGGCCATCGGCACGGTAACCGCCACGTTCCTCTGTTTCCTTTTGCTGCACATCGCCTGGGCCAACGATCCGGAGATCCGCCGCCTCTACTCGACGCTGGCGGATGACCCGGAACTGAGCCGGTGGCTTGACACCAATCTGCAGATTCAACTGCCGGCCGAGCCGGATTGGATGATCATGCTGGCCGCCTTCGCCGTTTCGCTTGCGGTGGGGACGGTCATGGGCGTGATCGGCGGCTACATTTTCGGCAACCTGTTGAAAAAGCGGCTGTACGTGCTGGGCGAAGCGACCATGAATCTGAGCCGCGGCCTCTTGTCCTACCGCGTTCCCGATCTGGGCGCGGACGAGATCGGCGAGCTGGGCTGGCAGTTCAACCGCCTGGCGTCGCAGTGGGAAGATCAGGTGGCGTCGCTGCAGCGGCTGTCCAATCACAACGCCGCGCTGGCGGAGCAGTTGAAACAGGCGGCCGTCACGGAAGAGCGGCAGCGGCTCGCCCGCGAACTGCACGATGCCGTCAGCCAGCAGTTGTTTGCCATCGCGATGACCACAGCCGCCTTGAAGCGGCTGGTGGAGAAAAATCCGCAGCGCGCCGCCCAGCAGATCGAACTGGTGGAGGAGATGGCGGCGGCGGCCCAGGCGGAGATGAGGGCACTCCTGCTGCATCTCCGTCCGGCCACGCTGCAGAACAAGACGCTGAAGGAAGCGATTGTCGATCTGCTGGAAGAACTGGCGCGGAAAAACGCGCTCGCGATCTCCTGGGAAATCGAAGACGTGGAGGGCCTGCCCAGCGGCATTGAGGATCACCTGTTCCGCATCCTGCAGGAGTCCCTTTCCAACACGCTGCGCCACGCCCGCGCCAGCCAGATTGCGGTGAAGCTGTTTACGCTGCAGGGACAGGTCCGGCTGCGGGTGACGGACGACGGGGTCGGGTTTGATCCGGAAGGCGAAAAACTGACCTCCTACGGTCTTCGGAGCATGCGCGAGCGCGTGGCGGAACTGGGCGGATCGCTTGACATTTATTCTGCGGTGGGAAAAGGGACGCAAATCGAGGTGCGCATCCCGGTGATGCCGCAAACGGAACGGGAAGGGAGAGAGCATCCGTGATTCGCGTATTGTTGGTGGATGATCACGAGATGGTGCGGATGGGCCTGGCCGCCTATCTGTCCACGGAAGAAGACATTGAGGTGGTGGCCGAAGCGGCGAGCGGAGAGGAAGGCGTACGGCTGGCGGTGGAGCTGAAACCGGAAGTCGTCCTGATGGATCTGGTCATGGATGGCATCGGCGGCGTGGAAGCCACCCGCCGCATCCGGGAGCATTGCCCCTCCTGCAAGGTGATCGTGCTGACCAGCTTTATCGACGACGAAAAGGTGTACCCGGTGATTGAAGCGGGAGCGTTCAGCTACCTGCTGAAGACCTCGCGCGCCGCCGAAATCGCCCGCGCCATCCGTGCCGCCGTGGCCGGAGAACCGGTGCTGGAATCCCGCGTGGCCGGCAAGATCATGGCCCGCTTTCGCCACGGTCAGGAGCCGCTGCCCCATGAGCAGCTCACCCCGCGCGAGCTGGAAGTGCTGAAGCTGATCGGCCAGGGAAAATCCAACCAGGAGATCGCCGATGAACTGATCATCGGCATCAAGACCGTCAAAACGCACGTCAGCAACATTTTGGCCAAGCTGGATGTGGAGGACCGGACGCAAGCCGCCATCTACGTGCATAAACACAACCTCGTGTGACCGTGCAGTGCTCACCCTGGAAAAAGGGGTGAGTTTTTTTCTTTTTTATGGTAAACAATAGAAAGTAATAGATATTTGGAAAGGAGGGGATGGGCATGAAGCACAAACCGCGGGCGCGCTCCAAAATGCTGGCGGCGGACAGGGGCGTCGACATCATCGGCGACGTGCACGGCTGTTACGACGAATTTATGGAGCTGCTGCGGCGGCTCGGCTATGAGCGCAGTCACGACGGGACGTACCGCCATCCCCGCGGCCGCACGCTCCTTTCCCTCGGAGACATTACCAGTCGCGGGCCGGATTCGATCAAGATGCTGCAGTTTTTCATCCGCCACGTCGAAGTCGGGGTGGCGGAGATGGTGGACAGCAACCACGGGTGGAAGATTGCCCGCTGGCTGGATGGACGATTGGTTACGCTGGCGCATGGCGATGAAAAAGTGGAGGAGGAGTTCCGCCGCTTTGAGCAGGAGCACGGAGCGAAACAAACACTGCTCCTGAAAGAGCAGAGCAGACGGCTGCTGTTTTCCTCCCCGTCGCACATGATGATCAAATACGGCGGAAAACTGGCGGCGGTGGCGGTTCACGCCGGCATCCGCGACGATTACATCGGGATGGAGTCTCCATCCGTGCAGACCTTTTGCCGGTACGGAGACGTGGCCGGCATGGGAGCGGACGGCCGGCCGATCCGCCGGGATTGGGCGGCGGAACGAAAAGCGACCCATCCGCTGATCGTCTGGGGGCACGACCCCCGTCCCCAACCGGAACAAAAAAACGGCACGCTCAACATCGACCAGGGATGCGTGTTCGGCGGGATGCTGACCGCCTACCGCTTTCCCGAAGACGACCTGATGAGCGTGCCGGCCAGAGAGAATTATTCGGGTCTGAGCGACACCCCTCTGACGCGTTACGCTTCGGAGTGAAGCCGGTGCGCCTGCCGTCCGCGCCGGCGGGAACCGGTCCGCTTCTGCATGGCGTTCTTCGCGGTGACGCGCATGTCCACGGCGGCAAAACCGGCCGTTATCCCCTCCGTTCGTGACCGCTTCCCGTCAAGGAAAGCCGCCTCAACCGGGGGTTCGCAATTTTTCGTACAGACGTTTGAGCACGACCGCTTCGGCCCACAGCGGAAGCGGCTGGTCCGGCTGACGCCGCCAGTCCTCGGTGGTAAGCAGTCCCTGCTCGTACATCCAGTCGATCGCGTCCCGCTTCCATTCGGGCATGTCGCCGTTTTCGCCGCTGCCGGGGGCGGACGGCGCCGGCGGTCGGTACGCCAATTGGGCGTATTCGCAAAAGGCACGGACGACCGCTTCCGCCAGCTTGCGCCAGTCGAGCTGGATTTTCTCCGCGTCCAGCGGATTGTCGGCAAAGCCGTACTCCACGATGACGGTTTCGACGCTGCCGGTCTCCCGGTGCATGTAGTAGTAATCGAGGTTCGGGTTATTGGGCAGCGTCCGGGTAAAGATTCGCCGGTTGGGCATGCCGGCCGCCTCCAGTTCGTCCTTGATCAGGCGCGGCAGGGAGGCCGAAGCGTGGATGGAGTATATGACCTCCGACCCTCTTCCGCCGCCCGCGTTGATGTGGTTGGAGATGCAGCAGCGGGCGCCGCTGTTGCGGACCAGCGCCGTCCGCGCTTCGCTCGACAGGGTGGTATCGTTGTCCGTGCGGGTGATGGCGACCGGTATCTGCAGCTCCTGGAACCGGCGGTATTGATACAGGGAGATGGCAAGCGTCATCTCCTTCTCGACAAACAGTTTGTTGGTGCCGCCGCCGGGATCGACACCGCCGTGGCCCGGGTCCAGGATCAGGATGGGAGTCATGTGATCGTCACCTCCTGCAATCATCGTATGCCGGGCGGCGCCGGCATGCCGAGGGCGACCTCCCTAAATTCCTCGTGTCCGCGATGTACAGAGGCGGCAGTTGTGGTACAATAGGAACGACTGTAATTCCAAAAGAGGATGGTAATGAATAGATGGCTTGGTACAACTGGGTAATCCCGATCGTTACGCTGATTATCGGCCTTGTGGGCGGATTCGCCGGCGGCACTTATTACCTGAAGAAGCAATTGCAGAACATGCAGATGGATGAAAAGCAGCTGCAGGCGATGGCCCGCTCGATGGGCGTCAATCTGAATCAAAAGCAGTTGAAGCAAATGAGCCGCACCATGAAAAACATGAAGATGCCCAACAAATTCGGCAAGTAAGGCGGTGGGGATGCGAATGGGTCCGACCCGTCTGCGCTACACGATGATCGGTTTTATTCTCGGCGTGATCATCGTCTATGTGAAAGCACTGCCGGTAAGCGAAGGGGTTCGCTTCGCTTCCCCTTTTTACGGCGCGGGGATCGGCCTGTTGATCGACGGCATCATCGTGCGCCTGAAGCAGCGAAAAGGGAATCAAAAATGAAAGAAGCTTGGCGGAATCGCCAAGCTTTTTGTATGGGCCCGGCCCAGTTTTCTGCCGGCACGCCGCTTCCCGTGTTTACGTGAAAATCAGCTCGTAAATCATTTTGGTAATCAGGCTAATGGACACCAGCAAAAACAGCGGGCGGACGTAGCGGACGCCCGTCTTGATCGCCAGCCGCGCGCCCAGGGTAGCTCCCAAGAGCATCGCGATCCCCATCGTCAGGCCGGTGAGGAAAATCACCTTGCCTTCGACGATAAAGACGAACAGCGCGGCGATGTTGCTGGCCAGGTTGAGAATGCGTCCGTTTCCGGCGGCGATCACAAAGTCGTAGCCGAACAAGAGCACCATCAGGAAGACGAAAAACGAACCGGTCCCCGGCCCAAAGAAGCCGTCATAAAAGCCGATCAGAAACGTCAGGGGAATCCCCAACCCCAGCGAAAATTTGGTCAGTCCTTTAAAGCTGGACGTTTCGCCAAACCGCTTGTTGATGAGCGTGTAGACAAAAATGGCGGCCATCATCACGATGACCAGCACTTTCAGCACTTCCTGCGGGACAAACAGGACCGTTTTGGCCCCCAGGTAGGCGCCGACCAGCGAGACGGGAAACAGCAGGGCCATCAGCTTTTTGTCGTATTTGCCCATCCGGATAAAGGTCACGGAGCTGGTCGCCGATGAAATGGTTCCCGCCAGCTTGTTGGTCCCCAGCGCCAGATACGGGGGAATGCCAAGGCCGAGCAGCGCCGGCAGGGAGATCAGCCCTCCGCCCCCCACCGTACTGTCGATGAAGGCGGCCACGAATCCGAAGAATGCGAGAAACAATATGGTAGTTACGTCCAGGTCCACGTATAATCACCCTGCTTGTCGGAAATATGGGAATACTCCAAGTCTAGCATGGCGGTTCCGCATTGCAAGATAGTAATGAATGATATATGCTGCAAGATTACGATACTTAGCATACCGATTTGTTGTAAAAGTGCCCTGCTTGCATTATAATAAGTGGTAGCTTGAGCCATACATATTACGAGGAGGAATGAAGAATGGCACACCAACTTCCTGAACTGCCTTACGCGTACAACGCGCTGGAGCCTCACATCGACGCGCAGACCATGGAGATCCACCACGGACGTCACCATGCTACCTATGTGAACAACCTGAACGCTGCCCTGGAAGGTCACGCCGACCTGCAATCCAAGAGCGTGGAAGAACTGATCAGCAATCTGGACGCGCTGCCGGAGTCCATCCGTACTGCGGTTCGCAACAACGGCGGCGGCCATGCCAACCATACCCTGTTCTGGCAAATCATGAGCCCGAACGGCGGCGGCGCTCCGTCCGGCGCGCTGGCTGACGCCATCAACGCGGCTTTCGGCAGCTTTGACAACTTCAAGGCCGAGTTCACCAAAGCGGCAACCACCCGTTTCGGTTCCGGTTGGGCTTGGCTGGTAGTGGACGGCGGCAAGCTGGCCATCACGTCTACGCCGAACCAAGACAGCCCGATCATGGAAGGCAAAACGCCGATCCTGGGTCTGGACGTGTGGGAGCACGCGTACTACCTGAAGTATCAAAACAAGCGCCCGGACTACATCAACGCTTTCTGGAACGTCGTCAACTGGGACGAAGTAAGCAAGCGCTTTGAAGCAGCGAAGTAATCACAGCGACTGTCCGTGAATGAAAAAGGCATGCCGCTTTTTGTGCGGCATGCCTTTTTGCGTTGCGAGCGAAGTGCGTCTGACGGATGACGGCGGCCGCCACGCCGGCGGATTTGACCGCAGTTGCACGCGGCAGTTTCTCATGACGGCCCCTGCGGCCGAATCCTGCCCGGTGCAGGGCGCGGCAGGCACCGTTCTCATCGCGGAAGAAACGGGAGAAACACGGGGGATAGCAAAAAACGTCCGGATCTGTTATAATAGTTACAAAAAGTAACCTACTGACAAAAATAAATCGGAGTGAAAAAACATGATGCCTTCCCTGTTTATCGCCCACGGAGCGCCCACGCTGGCGATTGAGAAAAACGAGTACACGGACGCGCTGCAGGATTTGGCCGGCCGATTGAAACGTCCCCGGGCCGTCGTGATTCTGTCCGCTCACTGGGAGAGTCCGGTTCAGGAAATCGGTTCAGCCGACGTGTACGGCACCATTCACGACTTCGGCGGCTTCCCCCGCGAACTGTATGAGATCCAGTATCCCGCTCCCGGCGATCGGCTGCTGGCGGAAGAGACGGCGGCCCTGCTGCGGTCGGCGGGCGTCCCGGTCCGCTTCCATCCGGCGCGTGGCTTGGATCACGGCGCCTGGGTGGTGCTGCGGCTGATGTACCCGGATGCCGACATTCCCGTGGTGCCCCTTTCCGTCAACCCTGCTCTCGCTCCGGAAGAACAGTACGCCATCGGCAGGGCGCTGAGCCCGCTGCGCCGGCGTGACATTCTGGTCATCGGCAGCGGCGGTACGGTGCACAACTTTGCCAAAATGAACATGCGGGCAGAGCCGGGGCGGGCGGACGAGTGGGCGGTCCTGTTTGAAGAATGGCTCCGGGAAAAACTGACCGCCTGGGATCTTCCTGCCTTGTACCGCTACCGGGAGCTGGCTCCTTATGCGGAATGGGCGGTCCCCCGGCACGGCAGCGAACACTTTGTCCCGCTCCTCTACGCCATGGGAGCCGCCGACGATGAACGCCGTGCCGAACGGCTGCATCTCAGCTTCCAGTTGGGCAGCCTGAGCCACGCGATCTGGCAATTTGGCGCGGGGCCGGCCTGATTTTGTCACAACCTCGTCGCCTTGGTCGTCTCAGAGAGTGAAAGACCAATGCGATGAGGAAAGGACGATGTACATGAAAGCACGAATGAACTACCGCGCGGCCAACCCGCAGGCATTCCAGGCCATGTTTCAACTGGAGAAGTACGTCAGGGAATCGGGGCTGGACGAGACGCTGCTGGAACTGGTGAAAATTCGCGCTTCCCAGTTGAACGGCTGCGCGTTTTGCCTCGACATGCACACCAAAGAGGCGAGAAGCAAAGGGGAAACGGAACAGCGGCTGTACCTGCTGAACGCCTGGAGGGAGTCCGCCGTCTACACGGATGCCGAGCGGGCTGCCCTGGCGCTGACGGAGGCCGTCACCCTGATTGCCGAACGGGGAGTCCCGGACGAGGTGTACCAACAGGCGCGCGCTCATTTTGACGAAGCGGAGCTGACGGCTCTCTTGATGGCGATTGTCACGATCAACGGCTGGAACCGGCTGGCCATCGCCACCGGGCAGATCGCCCCGTTTTCGCTGGAGTGACCGGATAACCCGTATGCCGCTCGCAGAGGCGAGGGCTGCCGAGGCGGCCCGGCCGGTGTAACCGCCGTCCGGTCCCCGGTTCGGGCGGCATAACGGCCGGGGTGCAGCCGTCCAGTCCTCATGACGGCCGGTTCGCCTGGCATCGCAATCCGTTCCCGGCGTTCACACGTCCATCTTGTGCGTGCGCCCGGGAGAGAAACGCTTCGCTTCCGACAGCGGGTTTGCCTTTGCCGTAAGCCGATCCGGCCTGATCCGGAAGACGGCGGCGGCGCTCCCCATCGAGGAGCGGTATTTGACCACATGGGAAACCGGCAGCGGCCGGTCGTAATAGCTCGGAACGTACTTGTCCAGCATCGCTTGCAGGGCGTCTCTCATCTCTTCGGGGTCCTCCACCCGCTCGATGCTGCCGAACAGGATGACGCTCATGTAGGCAGTATCGGTCAGGGCCGGTACCGGATCGGCGATCGTGCCGTATTCTTCGCAGACCGTAAAACAGACGCGGTTGTTTTTTTGCATGATGTCCGTCTTGCGCCCGGCTTCCGCGCCGTGAAAATAGACGCTGCCGTTCAGCCAGCAGAAGTTGAGCGGGACGACGTACGGCTCCAACCCGTCGGTCAGGCCCAGGTGTCCGACTCTGGCGGCGGCCAGGAAGGCGTTGATGTGCTCCTGGTCCGTGCAGGTTCGTTTGGCGTAGCGAATGGGATTCATGAGAACTCCTCCGTTTCATGGTGGACTGCTGATGCGGATACGTTCATCATAGAGAGGGACTGTGCACGGCAAAAGGGGCAGTTTTCGAAACGGGATGCGGGACAGATGGTGTCTTCGCTCCGGATCGGCCGCCAAAGCGGAAAAACGGGCGCAATCCGGGACGCGCCGGAGCATCGCAAAAAAGCGCCTGCCCACAGGGCACGCGCTTTTTTCACGGATCAAACGGACGCTAGTTGAGCTGGATCTCTTTTTCGGGGTCCAGCTTTTTGGCCAACTGCTCCTCGCCGCGGTGAATCCAGCCGACAAACGAGTCGCGGATGTGCAGTTCCTTGTCCAGATAGACGACGGCGACAAACATGTAGTGGCTCTTGCCCTGATAGCGGGCGCGGTAGCGCAGGTCAAACCACCTGACTTCGTAGCCGAAGGGCTGTTCCTTCGTCTCCACGTGGGCGTAGCGGGTAAACGACAAAAACGCCTGTACCTTGGGACTTTGTTTGGCCGCCGCCACCAGTTCGCTTTCCGGTTTGATGGCAAACACGTCCAGGATCGTGACCTCCCCGCCGTGCACTTCCCCGACGTACCAGTGCTGCTCCGTCCTGATCACAAACGTCCACTGGTTCCAGGAGAGCGTGGGAATGATGGTGTACGTGCCTTCCTTGCCGACGCTTTCCCGGACCAACGCCGTCGTCCGCTTTTGCGCCTGGCAGCGCCAGACGTAATAGCAGGCGATCAGCAGATAGATCCAGAAAAACAGAGGCCCCGGCTCCGCGCCCGCGCCCCACAGCATCAGACCGGCCACATGGACGGCAAAAATAAACGGGTCGAAGATGAAGATGGCGTTCCAGGCGATCCACTTGTCGCGAAAAGGGTAAAGGCCTTTGGTTCCGTACGCGTTGAACAGGTCGACAAATACGTGCAGGCAGACCGCCGCAAAAATCCAGCCCAACAGGTGAAGCCAGTGCGTCTGCGGCGTTACCGCCTGCACCAGGGCAAACACCGCTGCCGTCCAGACAAACAGGGCGGGAATGGAGTGGGAGATTCCCCGGTGATGGCGGATGTAGGCGGCGCTCCCCCGGACGCGGGTGAAACCGTCCAGATCGGGAGCCTGGGAGCCGATGACGGTGCCGATCGCCACCGCCTCCGCCAGCCCCGGCGTCGCGGCCACGACGGGATCGAGGTGGGCCAGGCCGGCCAGTCCGAAGCCCATGACAAAGTGTGTGGCGGTGTCCATGAATTACGTGTTCTCCCTCCTTTGTTCCTGCCGTTTCTATTCCTTATTATAGCGACTTGGGCGGGAGATTTCCCTTCGGATCTGAAAAAATTGCGCGCTTGTTCCCTGCCGCACAGACGGGTATGATGAAAGGGATCGAAAGGAGAGAAGAGGCTGTGCTTACCGTGTTTATCGAATACAAGACGGACGAGTCGAAGCGGGACCGGTGCCTGGAGCTGCTGGCTGCCATGGCCGGGAGGATGGAAGCGATGGGAGCCCGTCAGTACCGGTTTTGGGAAGGCCTGGACCAGCCGGGCCTGTTCGTCGAAGCGTTTGACGTGGAAACGGTGGAGCAGTATGAGCGCATCAAACAGTGGCGGCGCGCCGATCAGGCGTTTTGCGAGTGCGTCGCGGGAGGGGCCGCCAAGCTGAACATCTGGGCGTTTCGCCCGATCGATTTGGCTGACAAAAGGAGCAAGCAGGAATACGATGGCAGGTAAAAAACGCAAGGCATTGACGTATACGTTGCCGGAAGAGTTTCACGTGTTTGGCTTTTCCCGCGATCTGCTGGCCTGGTACGATTCCCAGAAACGGGATTTGCCCTGGCGGATCAACCGCGATCCGTACCGCGTCTGGGTGTCGGAGATCATGCTGCAGCAGACGCGCGTGGAAACGGTCAAGCCGTACTACCAGAACTTCATGGCCAAGTTCCCCACCGTGGCCGCGCTGGCCGAAGCGCCGGAGGAGGAAGTGCTGAAGGCGTGGGAAGGGCTTGGCTACTACTCGCGCGCCCGCAATCTGCAGGCGGCCGCGCGGGAGGTGCAGGAACGCTACGGCGGCGTCATTCCCGACACGCCGGAAGAGATCGCCACGCTGAAAGGCATCGGGCCGTACACCGCCGGCGCCATTCTGAGCATCGCCTACGAAAAGCCGGAACCGGCCGTGGACGGCAACGTGATGCGCGTCTTTTCCCGGCTGCTCTACCTGACGGACGACATCGCCAAGCCGGCGACCCGGGTCAAGGTGGAACACCTCGTGCGGCAGGTGATTCCGCATGGCCGGGCGGGCGATTTCAACCAGGCGCTGATGGAGCTGGGCGCTCTCGTCTGTCTGCCGCGGACGCCGCAGTGTCTCACCTGTCCCGTGTTTGACTACTGTCTCGCCCGGAAGGAAGGGGTACAGGACGAACTGCCGGTCAAAGGCAAGGCCAAACCGCCTCGTGTCGTCCGGCTGCAGGTGGCGGTGGTCATGCGCGGGGACGCCGTCTTAATCAACAAGCGGCCGGAGCAGGGGCTTTTGGCCGGCATGTGGGAGTTTCCCATGGTGGAGACGGACGCCGACACGCGTTCCCTGAAGCAGGAGGCGCTTTTGCAGGGGCTGAGGCAGCGGTTCGGGATGGACGTGGAGGTGACCGAGCCGCTGATGGAGCTGACGCATACGTTTTCTCACCTGCAGTGGCACATGGAAGTGTGGCGGTGCGACTGGATCGAGGGAGACGACCTGCCGCCGAACGTCCGTTTTGCGACAGCGGATGAACTGGCCGGGCTCGCGTTTCCCGTGGCTCATCAAAAAATCCTGGAAACGATCAAAAGCGACCGGTGACCGGTCGCTTCAGTGTGCAGACAAAGTAACTGCTGGAGGGAGAAGCACGTTTCCGGCATCCGCTCCGTGCTCGCCCAGCAGAGAAGCACAGGCTGCACGCTCCGCACCGATTTGCGGGGGATCGCCAAAGCCGCATCGCTGCGCAGCCCATTCAGAGGTGGCGCTCCTTTTTTCCCGCAAATCGCTGCTCCGCTTGGTAGGGCTCACAAGTCGCTCCGCCTGGAAACATGCTTCTCCACCGCTGCAATAGGTTTGTCTCAGTCAAAAGCGACCGGTGACCGGTCGCTTTTGTCGCAGGTGGATGTCTCTCCGCGCTTACAGCCGCGTACAGTACTCGGGAAACTGGGACGCCTGCCGCATGCGCTGCTCTTCCCACTCCGCGATCGCCTGCTGCTGCCGGCAGCGGGCTTCGCGCTCTTCCGCGGAGATCACGCGTCTTTCGATGATGATGGTAAAGAAAATCATCGGAATGTACATGACCATACCCCTCCTGTGCAAACTGTCTGGTTCAGTCAGCCGCCGTCTATCGATTTGACTCCCGTGAACCGCATCCTTTGACGTTTTTGCCTGCTGCTCATACAACATCCCTCCTCAACGGGGTTCTGTTTCGCGTTACACGCGAGTGAGAAATTCCGGATACCGGGCGGCTTCGAGCGCCTGGGCCTCGGCGCGTTCCTGCAAATAGCGGGCGCGCTGGTACTCGGCGGCGCGTTGTTTGGCGCTGGGCTTTTTGCGCTCGATCTTCACCGTGAAAAACAAGAAGTGGAATACCATCCGTCTCACCTCCTTCCAAGGAAAAAGTGACAAAAAAACCGCGGGCCAAAGCCTGCGGTCTTGTTTCCAGCAGCAAAGAAACAGAAAGACCGCAAGCGACAGCGCCTGCGGTCGGGTATGCGACGAAAGGGGCATGGCAAAGACACGAGTCCTGCTACGATTCGTCCGTCCGGGAGGCACTGCCGTATGAAGTTGGAGCAACCACGAGCAAATCGGTTCCATTGGGATTTCCTTTGATCATCATAGCGGCACAGCCTCCTTTCCATTCAAGTGATGAATCGTATTCTTAGAATATGGCAATTTTTTCTTGGTGTAAAGCATTTTTTGCCCAATTGCAAGAAGAAAGTATTTTCTGACAACAATGGACAGCTCCGGCCTGGACGCGGGAGCCGGACAGCCTTTTGGCGGGGTTACCAAAACATGTACAGCAGTCCGATCATGGCCGCAAGACTGCGCCACGATCCCGATGATGATGCCCCATTGGCGGGTTGCGGTTTTCATCGGCATTCCCTCCTTTTGTTCAATCGTAAATCGGCGCGGACGCGTGATCCCAGCCGCCGCCGTCTCCTCCGACCGGTCCGCGGGATTCCAGCTCGCGGACGATGCGGGCGTGGAGCGAACTCCCTTCGGCATTGAGATAGGCAGCCAGTTGGGACATGGCGTGATGGTAGTAGAGCAGTTCGTTCAATTCCCAACGGGAGAGCGGTGTCATCGTCAGCTCGGACAGTTCGCGGCCTATGAACATGAAAACACTCCTTCCCCGCCTTCCGGCACAAGTTGTTTCGTTTAGTATGGCTGTCCGCCGCCGCTTCCATCCCTGCCGTCCCGCCGCCGGGAGCAAGTGGTCCGGTGGCAAATCAGACAGTCCCGGTGTATAATGAGAATGTTCTTTTTTGGTACCTGATATTAATAGTTGGTGTGATAGGAGGAACCCTCATGCATACAAACCGAAAAGTGGCGCTCGTTACGGGCGGAACCCGGGGGATCGGCAAGGCGATCGCGCGCCGGCTGGCGGAACAGGGATATGACCTGGTGCTCAACTACCTGCGCAACCGCACGGCCGCCCGCGAAACGGCGGCGGAGCTGGAAGCCCTGGGAGTCCGCGTTCACCTGGTGAAGGCAAACGTGGGCGACGTGGCCAAAATCAAGGAGCTGTTTGCCGAAATCGACCGGGAGTTCGGCCGCCTGGACGTACTGGTGAACAACGCCGCGTCCGGTGTGCTGCGCCCGTTGATGGAACTGGAAGAGAGCCACTGGGACTGGACGATGGAGATTAACAGCAAGGCCCTGTTGTTCTGCGGACAGGAAGCGGCCAAACTAATGATGAAGAACGGCGAGGGCGGGAAAATCGTCAGCATCTCCAGCCTCGGCTCGATTCGCGTGCTGGACAACTACACCGCTGTCGGCGTTTCCAAAGCGGCACTGGAAGCCCTCACACGCTACCTGGCCGTCGAACTGGCGCCGTACAACATCGTCGTCAACGCGGTTTCCGGGGGAGCCGTGGACACCGACGCGCTCCGTCACTTCCCCAACCGCGAGGAGCTCCTGGCCCACTCGGCGGCGCGGACACCGGCCGGCCGCATCGTGGAGCCGGACGATCTGGCCAATGCGGTCATGTTCCTGCTGTCCGATCAGGCCTGGATGATCCGCGGCCAGACCATTATCGTGGACGGCGGCCTGTCGCTGTTGACCTAAGTCCGTCTGGACCGGGCCGGACGGGCTGTATCCCCGATCGCGACCTGTTTCTCGCGTTCATACGGAGACAAAGTTGTCCAAGTGGTGTACAATAGGAGAAGAAGGCATCGAAGGAGGCAACGTATGCTGATTCGTCCGTTTCGGCTCGGTGACTATTCGGCGATAACGCGTATCTGGCAAGAAACCGGTTTGGAAGAATCGGAAACGGAGTCATTGAACGACCTGGCCAAACAGTTGGCCTGGGACAGCGATTTGGTCATGGTTGCGGAAAAGGATGGAGAAGTGGTGGGGGTGGTCGTCGGCACGATCGACGGATCACGCGCCTACTTTTACCGGTTGGCCGTTACTCCCCGCCTGCAGGGGACCGGCATCGGACGGAAGCTGGTGGAGGCGATCGAAAAACGCTTCCAGCAACGGGGTGTCCATCGCGTTTTGATCATGGTGAATCAGGACAACCCGGAGGTTCTCCCTTTTTACTATTCACTTGGCTACGAGATGCAAAAATATGTTACACTTTCCAAAAAGCTCTCTTCTTAAGGGAGGCTTATCCCCATTCATATAGAGAAGAGAAGAAAGGGGAGAGTCATGTCGCCAGCTCCAGGCTCCATCATCCGCATTGAAAGCTTTAAGCACGACCATTCACTGCACCGCATCTGGGACAAGACGACGCTGATTCATTCCAGCGATGCGGTCGTGATTGGGGGCAACGACCGGGTCAAGGTAACAGAGGCAGACGGCCGGGAATGGCGGACGAGAGAGCCTGCCATCTGCACGTTTGGCCGCGGACAGTGGTTCAATACCATCGCGATGATTCGCGACGACGGCATTTATTACTACTGCAACATCGGTTCGCCTTTTAGCCTGAAAGGAAATCTGTTGAGCTACATCGATTACGATCTGGACGTCAAAGTGTTTCCCGACATGACTTACACCATTCTCGACGAAGAGGAGTTTCTGCTGCACAGCAAGCAGATGAACTACCCTCCGTTCGTCGTCGAACGCGTGCAGACCGCTCTCCGGGAAGTGCTGGATTGGGTCCGCTTGCGGCGGGGCCCTTTTCAAAACGGATTTGTCCAACGCTGGTACGAGCGTTACCTGTTGGTGCGCGAAGACGAGGAATGATCCCTTTCCCGAACGGCCGGGAGAGGGATTTCCTTGTTTGGCCGGTCATCATCTGCCCCGGGAAGAATAGATGTAGGAGGGAAAGCGGGAACTGGCAAAAGGAGGGATGACCGTGAGCAGCATCCGGCGTTACATGGCCTACGTCATGCCCTATTGGAAACAGATCCTGGGGACTATTTTTATCGGCATCATCAAGTTTTCGATACCGCTGCTTCTGCCGCTGATGATCAAGTACGTGATTGATGACCTGCTGCCCAGCCCCATGCCCCGGGAGGAGAAGCTGACTCAACTGTTCTGGCTGATGGCGGTGGCCTTTGTGGTCTTTACCGTCGTGCGGGCGCCCGTGGAGTACCTGCGGCAGTACTACGCCCAGTGGGTGTCCAGCCGCATCTTGTTTGACATCCGCAACCAACTGTTCGCCCATCTGCAGCGGCTCTCCATGCGCTACTACAACAACCACAAGACGGGGGAAGTGGTCTCCCGGGTCATCAACGACGTGGAGTCGACCAAGAGCTTTATCGAAACGGGCCTGATGAACATCTGGCTGGACCTGATTACGATCGGCCTGACCCTCAGCGTGATGCTGTACATGGACGTGAAGCTCACGCTGGTCGCGATTCTGGTCTTTCCGCTGTACGCGGTGTCCGTCAAATACTTCTACAAGCGGCTGCGGCAGCTTACGCGGGAGCGCTCGGCCGCCCTGGCCCACCTGCAGGGTCACCTGCACGAGCGCGTAAACGGCATGTCGCTGATCCGCAGCTTTGCCCTGGAGGAGCACGAAACCCGGGCGTTCGCCAAGGAAAACAACCGCTTTCTGCAAAAGGCGCTGGACCATACGCGCTGGAACGCCAACACCTTTGCCGTGGTCAACACGGTCACGGACATCGCGCCGCTCATGGTGATCGCCTACGCCGGTTACCAGGTGATCGGGGGAACGCTCACCACCGGTACGCTGGTGGCGTTTTACGCGTATCTGGAACGCCTCTACACGCCGCTGCGCCGGCTGGTCAACTCGTCCACCACGCTGACGCAGGCCGTGGCTTCGATGGATCGGATGTTTGAATTTATCGACGAATCGTATGACATCGTCGACAAGCCCGGCGCCGGCCGGCTGCCGGTCGATCCGCAGACGGGGCGGATTCGCGGCGAAATCCGGTTTGAAAACGTCTCGTTTCGCTATCGGGAGGAAGGGCCGCTGGTGCTGGATCACGTCAATTTGACGATCAATCCGGGCGAGACGGTCGCCATCGTCGGCATGTCGGGCGGAGGCAAGACCTCGCTGATCAGCCTGCTGCCCCGCTTCTGGGATGTGACGGAAGGACGGATCACCATCGACGGGGTCGACATCCGCGACGTGCAGCAGCAGAATCTGCGCAGCCACATCGGCATGGTGCTGCAGGACAACATCCTGTTCAGCGAATCGGCGCGGGTGAACATCCTGATGGGCAATCCTGAAGCGGATGAAGCGGCCGTGATCGAAGCGGCCAAGGCGGCCAACGCCCACGAGTTCATCATGGAACTGCCCGATGGATACGACACCGAGCTGGGCGAGCGGGGAGTCAAGCTGTCCGGCGGGCAAAAACAGCGGATTGCCATCGCCCGCGTCTTCCTGCGCGATCCGGGCATCCTGATTCTGGACGAGGCCACGTCGGCGCTCGACCTGGAGTCGGAGCACATGATTCAGGAGTCGCTGGCCCGCCTGACCAAAGGGCGCACCACGATCATCGTGGCTCACCGTCTCTCCACCATCACCCACGCGGACAAGATCGTGGTGATGAAAGAGGGGCGGATTGTCGAACAGGGAAGACACGAAGAATTGCTGGCGCAAAAAGGTGTGTATCATAATCTGTGGAGCGTGCAGGATCTGGGCGCTCCCACGGAACAGCAACCGGTGTCGTAGGGAACCCAGCCTGTCAACGAATACGCGTGGGGCCGTGGAGGAGACGACGAGGCCGACGCGTTTCCTCGCACCGGAAAGGAGGAGGGCTCCCGTGGAAACGTGGAGACGCAACTTGTATGTACTGTGCGGGGCGCTGTTTGTCGTCATGATGGCGATGAGCATGGTCATGCCGTTTTTGCCTCTGTATATCCAGCAGGATTTTGGGGTGGAAGACCCGCATGAAGTGACCGCATGGGCAGGAGTCATTTTTGGCGCCAACTTTTTGACCGCCAGTCTGGTGTCCCCGATCTGGGGCAATCTGGCTGACAAGTACGGCCGCAAAATCATGATCTTGCGCTCCGGTTACTTCATGTCCGTCATCATCGCGGCGACCGGTTTTGCCGGGAGCTTGTGGCAGCTTTTGGCCCTGCGCCTCTTGAACGGAACGGTGGGAGGCATCATCCCGGCCAGCACGGCCCTGGTCGCCTCCAACGCGCCCAGGGAAAAAGCGGGGTGGGCATTGGGGCTGCTGCAGTCGTTCGTGACTGCGGGCTCCATTATGGGACCGCTGATCGGCGGGGTGTTGGCCGATCGGATCGGGTTCCGCATGATCTTTGTCGTGACCGGCAGCCTAGTCCTGTTGGCGACGCTGGTGATTACGTTTACCGTAAAGGAAGCGTTTGTGCCCCCGAAGGCCAGGGAACGCTCCAGTCTGTCGGATGATTTTCGCAAGATTTTCACCTCCAGGGAGCTGCCGGCGGTCTTCTTCGTGACGGTGATGATCCAGTTTGCCCTGTTCAGCATCGTGCCGGTGCTGCCGATTTACATTTCGCAGCTTTTGCATCAGCAGGGAAACGTCGCCTTCTGGGCGGGCGTGGTCCAGGCGTCCACCGGCATCGCCAACGTGCTGGCGGCGCCGCTCTTGGGACGGTTGGGAGACCGTTACGGCTCCCACCGGGTCTTGTTCGGCAGCCTGCTGTTCGCGGCCACATTGTTCGTTCCGCAGGCCCTGGCGGCAAATGTTACCCAGTTGGCGGTGCTTCGGTTTTTGCTCGGTTTGTCGCTCGGCGGCCTGCTCCCCTCTGTCAACGCCCTGCTGCGCCGTCTCACGCCCAGTCACATGATCAGCCGCGTGTACGGGTACAACAACAGCTTTGTCAGCATGGGCAGCATGTTGGGGCCGATGATCGGCGGCTTCCTGGCCGGTTTCGTCAGCATCAACGGGGTGTTCCTGATGACCAGCGCTCTGCTGTTCATCAATGCCGGCTGGGTGTTCTTCAGCTTCTTCCGAAAAAAGCCCTTGCGGGAAACGGAGACATAAGAAATTCGTAACCACTTCCATGGAAAGGAGCGTTCCTCCCTTGTGATCCTTTTGTCGGTTTGCACGTGTACAACCGAATAACGCATCTTCAGGGACACGGTTGGCCCTGAAGCCGACAGGAGGATCGTATCATGCTGAACAAGCGTTTTTGCTTCCTCTGGATGGGACAGTCGCTGGCCAATCTGGGGGATGTTTTTTATGTCGTGGCGGTGATCTCCGCCGTGTATGCCGCGACGGATTCCGCCGTCTTCACCGCGATGGTGCCGGTGCTGTTTGTCGCCGCCCAGGCGGTGAGCGGTTTTCTGGCCCCGCTGGTGTTTCAGCGCATGCCGCTGCTGGCCGTCCTGATCATGTCGCAGGGCGCAAAGACGCTCCTGCTGTTCCTGGCCGCATGGCTCGTGGCCGGCAGCGGAGCGCACGCGCAGGCGGTCCTGTCCGTACTCGTCCTGGTGTTTGCCATCGCGTTTCTGGATGGCTGGGCCGCTCCGGCGCGCAACGCCCTGGTGCCCCGACTGGTGGAGCGGGAGCGCCTGCTTCGGGCCAACGGCTTGTTGGCCGCGACGGACCAGTCCGTCCAGTTTGCCGGATGGGCGGCGGGGGGCCTGCTGGTTGCCTGGCTGGGGCACGCTGCCGTACTCTGGGGAACGTCGGCCGCGTATCTGTTGGCCACTGTGGCGCTGATTTTCGTCCATCCCGTCTCCGGGACGGAACGGCGCGAGGATGACAAGGGCTTGCTGGCCGGCTGGCGGGCCATCGGCCGAAACAGGCGGCTCCGTTTGCTCGTGGCGATCGACGTGCTGGAAGGATGGGCGGGAGCGGTCTGGGTTGCCGCTATCATGCTGCCGTTTGTGACCCAAGTTCTGAAGAAAGGGGAAGCGTGGTGGGGCTATCTCAACGCGGCCTACATGCTCGGCTCGATTGCGGGCGGCGCCGTCATGCTGGCACTCGCCTCCCGCCTGCAGGACAACCTGCCGCGCTGGGTGACGGTCGGAACGTCGGCCAGCGGTCTCGTCACCCTGCTGTTTGGTGCAAGCGGCAGTCCGGTTGCCGCTCTCGTTTTCTCGTTTGCGCTGGGGCCGGTGTTTCAGCTCCAGGCGATCGCCAAACAAACCTTGCTGCAGCAGGCGGCCGGCGAGGCGGACCTGCCCGTCGTGCTGTCCGCCAAGGGAACCATGGATGCGCTGGTCTTCGGCTGCTCGGTGCTGGCAATGGGAGCGGCAGCCGAATGGCTGGGGCCGCGCTGGGCTTATTTCCTCGCCGCCGCGCTGACCGGAATCGCCGCGCTGCTGGCATTGCGTTTGCGGAGAGTGTAAGGAAGGCACAGAAAAAGCCCCCTCCGGGTGTACCGAAGGGGGCTGCTGCGTGGAAGGGGCGGTTTCATTTCCCTGTCCCGTTTGTTTACCATTCCATGACCGCATGCGGACAGCGCGTTTGCAGCAAACGCATAAACGCTTCCCGGTCTTTTGGTGAAATCAGCACCGTTTTTTGATGATTGTATACAATTTCAAGCCTTTTCAGCGACAAGGCCGGACTGGCAAGCGGGTTTGAGGTTTTTCTCACCCTGTTGATGCTGTCGAGCGGGATGATTTTCTTGAACGGTCCGTATTGGATGATCAAGGCATCGTTTTCGATGATGTAGCAGACCGACGTAACCAGCCAGAGGAGGAAACAAGGCAAAACGAAGTGAACGAAAAACAGGGCGATTCTTTCGTTTGTTCCCAAGGTTCCTGTAAACAAGGATTGGACCCCTTCCAGAATCACCAGCAGCATGGTCCCCCAGATCACAACGGCCAGCCAACGATCTACTCTTGAAGGGAATCTCACAGCGTCCCACTCCTCCTTTCTCGTGATACCATCCTACCATGATTGTAGCAAACAGCACGTTCTGTTCTCCACCCGCGGCTGTCTCTGCCTGTGCCACATGAAAAATGGATCGGCTCTACTTCCGGTCCAGAAAACGCAGAATCGCCATCACGTCCAGATCGCCCAGGCCGTCCTCCAGCGCGGCGCGGTAGCAGGCGGCCACCGATTCGGCCAGCGGCGTGGAGACGCCTTCTTCCCGGGCGAGGCGCAGGTCTTTGGCCATGTGCTTGAGGGCAAACGCGGCCGGGTAGTCGTCGGCGAGAATGGACGCTTCCTTGCCGCGGATCAGCGGCGTGCCGACCGCGCTCTCCGCGATGATGGTCAGCATCTGCTCGGTCGGGATGCCCATGCTGCGGGCGAACAGCAGGGTTTCAGCCGCTCCCTGCACGGTGATGCCCAACAGCAGGTTGATGGCCAGCTTGGCCGACGTGCCGGCGCCGTTGGGGCCGAGGTGAAGCGCCAGCTTGCCCAGCTTGTCCAGCAGCGGTTTGACTTGGGCAAAGTCGCTCGGTTCGCCGCCGACCATGATCACCAGCTTGCCTTCTTTGGCCGGGCCGACACTGCCGGAGACCGGCGCGTCCAGGAAGCGGAAGCCCGCCTGCCGGCACTGTTCCGCCACAAAGCGGGACGTCTCCGGAGAGACCGTGCTCATGTCCACGGCCAGTGTGCCGCGCGCACCGGAAGCGAGCAGACCCTCCGGTCCGGTGTAGACCGCCTTGACCGCCTCGTCATCGCTTACCATCGTAAACACGATATCGCATTCCGCCGCCAGTTCGGCCAACGAGCCGGCCAGGGCGGCTCCCCGCGCGAGCAGCGGCTCCGCCTTGTTTGGCGTGCGGTTCCACACCTTCACCTCATATCCGGCGGCCAACAGATTGCCGGCCATCGGAATGCCCATGTTGCCCAGCCCGATCCATCCGATTTTCATCTCATCTGTCTCCTTTCTCGTTGCGGGAAAACTGCTGCAGCCGTTCTTTCAGCAGGGCGTGTTTGGCTTTCGTCACAGCAAACAGGTCGTCAAACGCGGCCGGGAGCGTGCGGTCCAGCACGCGCAGCCCTTCTTCGGTGATGCCCCCTTTGGTGGCGACCCGTTCGATCAACCGGTGAAAATCGAGCCGCTCGTTTTCCAGCAGCAGCGCAGTGCCCATGAGCGTCTCCGCCAGCATCCGGCGTGCCGTATCCAGTTCCAGTTCCGGGGACTGCCGCACCGCAGCCCGGGCAAACGCGTCGAGGATGCCGGCAAAGAGACCGGGAGCGCTGCTGGTCAGAATGGTGGCCGTCTCGATGCTCTCCTCTGAGACCTCCTCCGCATTCCCCAGCGCGGTCAGCAAACGGAGCAGATCCGCCCGCAGCGCAGGCGTCACGCGGCGTCCGCAGGCGTACAGGGAGACGCCGCGCAGTTCCTGCGAGGTTACCGTTGGAATCACTTTGCTGACGGGCCCCGCGTGGACCGCCTCCAGGTCGGCCAAGGTGACACCGGCCGCGACGGAGACGAGGTGCGTCTTAGCAGGGAGGTCGAGCGTTCGCAGCAGCGGCAGCACATCAAGCGGTTTCGTGCAGATGAACACGATGTCCGCCCGTTGGCACACCTCTTGAGCGGTCGAGGCAATCGCAAACGGGTATTCCCGCCGCAGACGCTCCGCTTTTTCCCGCGTCCGGTTGAAGACGACGAGCTCGCCGGGGGTGACGACGCCGCTTTTGCAAAAGCCTTTCACCAACATCTGCCCCATGCTGCCCAACCCGATTATTCCTATGTACATACATGCCTTCTCTCCTATCGTAGCGGATTTAATGAAAAAGGTACAGTCTCCCGAAACCGGGAGGCTGTACCTGTCAGTGCATGCGCTGCAATTCTCATCAGTCTTCGTTGGAGCTGTTGAAGATCATCACGTACTTTGCCAGTTCGAGCACGGAGATCAGCGCGGCGGCCACATAGGTGAGCGCGGCGGCACCCAGCACCTTGTTGACGCCCCGTTCTTCCGTGTTGCGGATGAAGCCCATTTTGACCATCATGTCTTTGGCGCGGCTGCTTGCGTTGAACTCGACCGGCAGCGTGATCAGTTGGAAGGCGACCGCTGCGGAGAAGAAGACGATCCCCAAAAACAGCAGATTGGCCGCATGGAAGAAGAAGCCGGCCAGCAGCAGCAGCGGTGCGATCCCCGACGCGAAGTTGACGACCGGGAAGATGCGGTGGCGGGCCACCAGCATCGGGTAGGAGACCTTGTGCTGCACGGCGTGCCCTACCTCGTGGCAGGCGACGGAAATAGCCGAGATGGAATTGCCGAAGTAGACCGGATCGGACAGACGGACCGTGCGGGAAATCGGATCGTAGTGGTCGGTCAGCGTACCGGGGATGTGTTCAACCGGAACGTGCGTCAGGCCGTTGGCGTCCAGCATGCGGCGGGCTGCCTCCGCACCGGTCAGGCCGGAAGACGCGGGAACATCGGCGTAGCGGTTAAACGTTCCCTTGACGCGAAACTGGGCCCACAGCGACAGGCCGAACGCGATGAAAATCAGAAAATCCATGGGGTGAAACAAAATCATTCGCTCTCACTCCTCATCTATAATCATGCCTGTTTGGAACAACACAACCTAGTTTGCCCTACACGTATTTGTACGATCATCACAGGTGACGGTTTCACTATTTATTGTACAGTCTTTGACCAACATTGACAATATCAGCGAATGCTTATATGTGGCAAAAAAAGCACTCTTCCCGGGAAAGGGAAGAGTGCGAGTGGTTGCAGGCCGGTGGTCCCGTCCGGCAGGCGGTACAGCCGCCGGCGGGGGGGTGTCACTCGGTGGAGACAGACGGATCGGCCTGTTCTTTTTTCGGAGAAATCATCAGGAAGTGGGCGGCCGGATCGTCGATCAGCTTCTGGATGCGGCCCGCCGTCTCGTACTGCTCGGTGGCAAGCAGTTCTTCCTTGTAGGCGGAGAGCAGCTCGCGCACGTCGCTTACGCCTTTTTCGTCCAGATGGTAGAGGAACACCTTCGCCCCCTTGGCGATCCGGCGCTCCAGGGCTGCCCGGTCAAAGCCCATCTCCGGCTGGAGGCGGACGTAGACGACACCGCCGGTCATGCCCGCGCAGATCCACGGACCGGGATCGCCCAGCACGACGGCGCGCCCGTTGGTCATGTACTCAAAGGCAAAGCCTTTCAGGTTGGCCCGTGCCCCGATGCCGCCCAGCTCGTCACGAATCGGCTCGGTAATTTCGCCGCCGAACACGACGTCTGCCCCGGAGAGGCGGATGCAGGCGCGGGAATCGGCGTTGCCCTGCACGATGAACAAGCCTTTTTGCGCCCCGTAGCAGAAGCTCTTGCCGACGGAGCCGTTGATGTACGCGCCGTTCAGCCCCTTGTGCTTGAGGATGGAGACACGGCCGCCAAAGCTGGTTTTGCCGACGCCGTCCTGGGCGCCGCCTTCCACGCGAATGGTAACGCCCTGTGCGTTGTAGGCGGCCAGACCGTTGCCCGGCACGCTGCCGCCGGTGAAGTGGAGCGACACTTCCGGCAGAGAAGCGTAGCTGCCGTCCAGGTAATCTTTCACCCGGGCGCCGGACCAGCGGCTGCCCAGCACGCGTTCACTGGACAGAATGCCGGCAAACGTCTCCCGGATGGGACGATCCGGGCTGAAGTAGCGGTTCTCCGATGCGGCGGCAGCGCCGGCGGTGACCAGCACGCGCTCCTCCGCTTCTTTCGCCTGTACGGCGGCTGTCTCCGGCGTGTACAGCGGATGGACAGCCAGCAGCGCCGACAGGTCGATTCGCTCCAGCAGGCGGGTTTGGACCAGGAGGTCGGAGCGGCCGACCAGATCCTGCGTGCGGCTGAAGCCGAGAGCAGCGGTGATGCGGCGCACTTCCTCGCCAAACAGGGTAAAGAAGGTTTTCAGCCCGTTGACGGCCAGGTCGAACTGGCGTGGCACAAAGCGGCGCAGCCCTTTTTCGTGGGCCTCTTCCAGCGAGTCGATCTGGGTGGCGATGCCCACGTGGCAGGTGTCCAGGTGACAGCCGCGGCAGGTGGTGCAGCCGACGGCGATCATGGCCAGGGTGCCGAAGCCGACGCGATTGGCGCCGAGCAGCATCAGCTTGACGACGTCCGCTGCGCTTTTCACGCCGCCGTCGGCCCACAGTTCCACCTTGTGGCGAAGCCCTGCTTCGAGCAAGGCATTGTGGGCGGCTTTGACGCCGATCTCGGCCGGCAGCCCCACGTGCTGCAGGGCGTGGACGCGGGCCGCCCCCGTTCCTCCGTCAAAGCCGGAGAGGGTGATGAAGTCGGCGCCTGCCTTGGCGATGCCGACGGCGATGGTCCCGATGTTGGGCACGACCGGCACCTTGACGCACACCTTGGCTTCGTGGTTGGCCGTCTTCAGCTCCGTGATCATCTGCGCCAGATCTTCGATGGAGTAGATGTCGTGGTTGTTGGACGGCGAGATCAGGTCGGAGCCGATCGTGGCGTTCCGGGCGGCGGCGATTTTCGCCGTTACCTTGGAGCCGGGCAGGTGTCCCCCTTCGCCCGGTTTCGCCCCCTGGCCGATCTTGATTTCCAGGATATTCGCCGCGTTGGCCAGTTCCACGTTGATGCCGAAGCGTCCCGACGCCACCTGGATGCCGCGCGTTTTGCGGTAGCGGCCGAGCATGTCTTTGATTTCGCCGCCTTCGCCGTTCATGCAGATCATGTTGAGCTGGTCGGCGGCTTCGGCGTAGGCGCGGAAGGCCGTTTCGTTCTGCGAGCCGAACGACATGGAGGAGATCAAAAACGGCAGCGAGTGCTCGCCTACGCTGATGTCCACCTGTGCCGGATCCACCTGCCGCTCGGTCCGGTCATAGGCAAAGTCGGCCACGTGACGAATCGCAATCGGGTTGTCCCGTTCGTTTTCTTCCAGCTTCAACGCGTAGTCGGCGTACGGAATCTCGCCGGCGGCCACCTGCCCGATCAGCTTCCACAGGCGGGGGAAAATGTGGAACGTCTTGGCTTCCCGCGCCGTCGCACTGGCGTAATCCTCGTGCCGTTTGACGCTGTCCGCCTCCAGATCGGCAAAGGAGAGGCCGGCCCGATCGGAACCGCAGAAGTTGACGATGGAGAGCGCCTCCGCCACGTCCTTGTGCAGCCCGATGGAGGAGAACAGCCGGCCGTAGCCGCGCAGTTCGTGGATGCCGATGGTGGAGATCACTTTCTCCAGCCCCTTGTTCAGCGCGACGTAGAGATTGGCGGCCGATGCCGCTCCCTCTTTGGCAAAGGCGGTGGCAAACATCAGGTACGGCGAGACCGCGTCCGCTCCGGAACCGAGCGACAAGGCCAGGTCGTGCAGCGAACGGACGGCGCCGGAGCGGAGGATGATGCCGGCCCGGCGGCGCAGGCTGGTGCCGTCGGCGTCAAACGCCGCTTTCAAGCCTTGGTCGACAGCGGTCACGGCGAGCAGCGGATCGATCCAGTACCGGCCGTTCTGATGCGTCTCCGTGTCGTCCAGCACGAGCAGCACGGCTCCGTTTTGCACCGCCTGCACGGCCGATTCCTGCAGCCGTTTCAGCCCGCTTGCGAGTCCGCTTTCCCGCTCGAAGTGGGTCGAGAGGATCGCGATGCTGGACGGATGGTTGTTGAAGTAGTGAATCACCTGTTCCAGCGACAGCGTGCCCTGCTGCTGCGCCGTTTCCTGGAGCGACTGCCCTTCGAAGAGCAGCGGCGAGGGCAGCTCCAGGCGCAGGCCGTCCGAGGATTTGCCGGACAGGGGTACGCGGGTCCCGATCACGACGCGCGTGGAGAAATGCTCCATCTCCCGGTCGCGGTCAATCGCCGGGTTGGTGACGACGGCCACGCTTTCCTTGATGTAGTCGGCCAGGTTTTGCCGCTCCTTGGACAGTGCCGCCAGCGGCCCGTCGTGGCCGAGCGAACGGATCGGTTCGGCGCCGTTGGCGGACATCTGCTCCACGAGCTGAATCTGCTCGCGGTCCCAGCCGAACGCGCTGTAGACGGAAGAGGTCGGAGCCGGCGTGTCCGGTTCGGCGACGAGCGCGTTGGTCTCATAGGCAAAGTGCAGGTGCTGACGGGCACCGGCCGCCTCCACCTTTTCCGCGAAGCGGTCGCGGACGATCTCCTGCAGCTTGTGGTGCGGGATCACTTCCACCTCGCGCCCCTCGTGCAGGATGACGCCCACCTTCTCCCCGGGCGCGAGCGGTTTCGGTTCGCTTGCCATTTGATGAACCGGAATGATCCCCTGCTCGGAGGAGAAATAATAGGACGTGGCGCTTTCCACCATCCACAGCGGTCTCAGCCCCAGGGCGTCGACGCTGAACACGCACTCGCTGCCGTACCGCGAAACGATCCCGGCCGGTCCCTGGGCAAAGTGGCCCCAGGCCTGGCGCAGGTACGTGTACAAGTCCTGCAGGTCATACGGCAGGTTTTTCATCTCGTGATGGATCGGCGGGAACACCACTTCCATCGCCTCGAACAGGCTCAGGCCGTACCGGTGGATGAAGGTCTCGATCGTGCGGTTGACGTTTTGCGAGTCGCTGCCGCCGTCGACCAAAGGTACGCCGAGCATCTGCGCTTCTTCTTCCAGCTTGCTGATCGTGTTGATCTCGCCGTTGTGGCCCAAGAGGGAAAACGGCTGAACGCGGAAGAAGTTGGACAAGGTATTGGTGGAATAGCGGTTGTGACCGATGGTGACGGACGAGACAAAGCGTTCGTCAGCCAGGTCGTGAAAGTACTGAGGCAGAATGTTGGCGGCGCCCATTACCTTGTACGCGCTGGTAACCGGGCTGAGCGAAGCGACGTGCACGTTGTGGGCCGATTCGATGGCGATGTGCAGCTCGAACAGGCGGCTGGCATACGCGGCTTGGCTCAAGCCTTCCGGCGCGAAGACGGCCAACTGCCAGAAGACAGGTTCGTCCCGCCTGCCGTTTTTGCCGAGCACCGCCGGGTTGACGGCGTTTTCCCGCTCCAGCAGGATCTCCACGCCGTGCGCGGCGAACAGCCCGCGAATCGCTTCCTGGACGGCCTGCGGGTCGTGGCCCGTGCGCGGCACGAAGATGTGGGCGACGGCAAAGCGCGGATCACGGGCCACGTCGCCGTCCAGCCCGGCCTGGTGCAGATAGGCGGACCAGAGCGCACGGGGGATGTCCGTCAGAATGCCACAGCCGTCCCCTTCCCCGTCGATAAAGCCGGAGCGGTGTTCCATCTGGATCAGCGAGCGGATCGTTTCCTGAACGTTGGTCCGCGTCGGCGTTCCCGACTTCTCGATGATACAGATGATGCCGCAGCTGTCGTGTTCGATTGCATGGTAGCCTTGAAACTGCTCAATCGTTTTTCTCTGTCTGTTGTGTAGCATGGTCTCGGTCAGATGGCCTGACCCTCCACCTCCCCTGTAGACAATTCGGAAAGTTCAAAATTGTAATGTCTAGAATACCACGAATAAAAGGGGGACACAAGGAATCGTCTGGCTTTTTATGCGTTTGAAAGCGTTTTTATGCAAATAAAATGTTTTTGTTCGATAAAAACGGCTGTCCCACGGGCTTTAAAAAAAGCGCATTCCCCTTTGGTAAATAGAGGAATGCGCTTTTTCGTCCACCGGTTATCGGTCGTGCTGTTGGGTTTTGTGATGTTCGGTTTTTCGCGGGTTTTGGAAGCCCACGACCTCCATCATCTTGGAGCTCATCTTCGGGTCCATTGTCTTTTCCGGCGCCTGCGGGTAAGTGTGTTCGCCTTTGGACACGGGGTTCCCTCCTGTTTGTGTGCTGTCACAGGCTAGTATGCCCGGGACGGCTGGCGGCTCCCGCAGGCAATTTCTGCCCGGTTACTTCGCGAGCGCGGCAAATGCGCGGTCCACGGCCGCCACGGTGGCGCGAATGTCGTCTTCCGTGTGAGCGGTGGTGATGAACCAGGCTTCGTATTTGGACGGCGCGAGGCAGATGCCCTCGTCCAGCATCAGCCGGAAGAAGCGGGCAAACAATTCCCCGTCCGCCGCCTGGGCGGAGGCGTAGTCGGTGACCGGCCGGTCCGTGAAGTAGACGGCCAGCGCTCCTTTGACGCGGTTCACCTGAACGGTGATTCCGTGTGTATCGGCGGCGCGGCGAATACCCTCTTCCAGGAGCGCCCCCAACCGTTCAAACTCCTCGTAGACGCCCGGCTGCCGGAGCACCTCCAGGCAGGCGATGCCGGCCCGGATCGACGCCGGATTGCCCGCCATCGTGCCCGCCTGGTAGGCAGGGCCGAGCGGCGCCACCTGCTCCATGATCTCGCGCCGGCCGCCGTACGCTCCGATCGGCAGCCCGCCGCCGATGATTTTGCCCAGCGCGGTCAGGTCCGGCTCCACGCCCAGCAGGTTTTGTGCCCCGCCGTAGCAGAAGCGGAAGCCGGTGATCACTTCGTCGTAGACGACCAGCGCACCCGCCTCGTGGGCGATCCGGTTCACCGCTTCCAGGAAACCGGGCTTGGGCGGCACGATTCCGAAGTTGCCGACGATCGGCTCCACCAGGACGCACGCGGTCTCATGTCCCCAGACGCGGATCGCTTCCGCAAACGCGTCAATGTCGTTGTAGGGGACGGTGATCACTTCGTTGGCGATGCTCTGCGGGATGCCGGCGCTGTCCGGAATGCCCAGCGTGGACGGCCCCGACCCCGCCGCCACCAGCACCAGGTCGGAGTGGCCGTGGTAGCAGCCGGCGAATTTGATGATCTTGACGCGTCCCGTGTACGCGCGGGCGACGCGGATGCAGGTCATCACCGCTTCCGTTCCGGAGTTGTTGAAGCGGATGCGCTCCATCGACGGAATCGCCTCGCGGATCATGCGGGCAAACTGGATTTCCCACGGCGTCGGCGTGCCGTACAGCGTGCCGTTGGCCGCCGCTTCAGCGATCGCCTTGGTAATGTGCGGGTGGGCGTGGCCGGTGATGATCGGGCCGTACGCCGCCAGATAGTCGATGTACCGGTTGCCGTCGACGTCCCAGAAATAGGCGCCCTGCGCCCGTTCCATCGTGACGGGGGCGCCGCCGCCGACCGCCTTGAACGAGCGGGACGGGCTGTTCACCCCTCCCAGGATGACCTCCATCGCCTCTTCGTGCAGTTGCGCGGATCGATCTCGTTTCATATGTACTCCCTCTTTTCTGTCCACAAAGTCCTTCATCATCTTACCACAGCCGGCTCCGGGGCGTAATCGGGAAAGGTGCATCTGGCGGGGGGGTTGGAAAAATGATACAATTTTGCGGTGGTTTCCAGAGCGCAAGGAGGCGGTTGAACCATCATGCGAATCGAATGCCTGTCGATTGCCGGAAGCGGCGGCAGACCCAACGAGGACGCCTATGCCGTCAACGAGTCCCAGTGCGTGTACGCCGTGATTGACGGCGTGTCGTCACTGATCCCGTATACGGACGAAGCGGGGATGACGGGTGGGGCGATCGCCGCCCGGGTAGTGAAAGAGCATTTGCAGCGTCTGCCTGCGGACAGCGATCTGCTCGATGCCCTGCTCGCGGCCAATGCATGTCTGCGGGAGCGGATGCAAAGCGAACAGGTGGACCTGTCCCGGAAAGAAGCGCTGTGGGGTGCGGCTGTGGCGGCGGTGCGGATCGGCGAGAAGGAGATTCGCTACGCGCAGACCGGGGATTGCATGCTGTTTGCCGTGTACGCGGACGATACGGTGCGGGCCCTGACCCATCCGCAGGTCAAACATCTGGAGGAGAGAGCCTTTCGCAAATGGGAGGAAGGCATCCAGGCAGGCATGCGGACGAGGGCGGAACTGATCGAGTACGTCCGCGATATTCTGATCGACAACCGGTATCAGGCCAATACGGACGGCGGCTACGGCGTGCTGAACGGCGATCCGGCCTGCCGCGACTTTCTGGAGTACGGGAAGATCAACCGGACCGGCGTGAAGGCCGTCGTGCTCGTGACAGACGGATTGCTGTGGCCGACCGCCCGGGGAGAAGCGTGGACCGGCTGGGAGGCGACGGTTCTGCCGATCGTGAAAAAAGGGCTGCAGGCCTATGCCGATGACCTGCTCGCCCTGGAAAACGGCGACCCCGAGTGCATCGCCTATCCCCGCTTCAAAAAGTCGGACGATAAAACCGGGATGGTGATCTACCTGTCCAGCAGCCGATAGTCCACAAACACCGCCAGGTTGAAGGAATCGATCGAGTCGCGCTTGTCGTACCGGTAGTCGCTGATCACGAGTTCTCCACGGCGGTTCGTCACGTTCCCCAGTTTGGCCAGCACGTCCCGGCTGTTTGCGGCGCACACCCCCGTCCCCCGCGGCTCCTGCAGGCTGCGGGGGATTTTTACTGCAAATGAACGATCCGGCTCAAAACAGACCGTTTCGGCATTTTCCTGATAAAAAGTACCGGTGCCCCGGGCTTCGCCGGAAAAGCGAATGATGCCAAAGTCATGGTAGGTATTTCCCGTCTTCTCGATGGCCGTGACTGTCCACTCCGCGACCACATCGCTCGTTTTGACGGCGGTCTCGTCGAACAGATTGGGGTCCGGTTCGGCGTCGATCTTGACGACGGTGGCCCGGTTCCAGGTCTCCGTGGGGCGGTAGTCAAAGGTGTAGTGGTCAAGGATCACCGTGGCGTGTCCGGTGCTTCCTGCGGGACCGACATGCGCGCGGATCGCGTCCGCGTTTTTGGCGCAAAAAAACGTCGCCCGCTCATCTCCCAGGCTGCGCGGGAGTCGCGTCTCGTATTCCGGGTCCACGTGAAAGCAAATGGCATTGGCCAAAAATTCCGTCTCCGCTCCAAAGTGCTGGTACGTCGCTTTCACCGTCGTTTCGCCGGCGAATTCCACGATTCCCGCGTACGAGAGAGGCATGTCGGGGAACGGTGTCATGGAAAAGGACGTGATGGTCATTCCGGCAACCACGTCGCCGGCTTTGGCCGAACGTTCGTCGAAGAGATGGGGCGCGTTTCTGTCCAGCGCCACCACCGAATCAAGCGTGACCGTTTGCAGCACCTCACCGCTGTCTCCCAGTACCTCTGCGGTAATGACGTACGCTTCGTTGAGGGGAAAATGCGGGCGTAAAACCGACCAGCCGTCCGCGGCGTCTTCATCCGTTCCCAACCGCCATGTGACCGTTTCATCCCGTGCCAGCCGGGCCGTAAACGCGACCGCTGCACCCGGGACCTGCCGGGAGAGCGAAATGGCTTCGGGAAACTCGTGCAGGGTGATGGTTCCGTCAACTTTGGGCGAAGCGGGCGTGATCACAATGGACACCGATTCGTCCGGAGAGGTCTGGCGGGAAGAGTCGGGAGAGGCAGCGGGGGCGGTTGTGGGTTCCGGCTTGTCGGAAGGCGGCACGTTTGCCCAACAGCCTGTCAGGATCATGCTGGACAGCAGAAGACGAAGCAGGGAGTGACGCATGCGGGTTGACTCCTTTCAGGGGAAAGTCGATCCTTTATACGGTATGACGAGGGAGGTGGGGGTTTGTTTCGGAAAGACGAAGCCGCAGAGCGAAAAAAAGGCGCACAGCGTTTTCCAGCACAATTGATTTTGCAGAAATGAGTGGCCTTCGCTAAACTTAGCTATGGATTACGTAGAGGCCAAGCAAAGGACGGGTTGTCATGATTCGTGTCAGTCATCTACAAAAGGAGTTTCACATCCATCAGGCCCGTGCCGGCCTGGCGGGTGCGTTTCGCGACTTGTTCAGCCGGGAGTACAAGACGGTCAAGGCGGTTGACGACATTTCCTTTACCGTCGAGGAAGGGGAGATGTTCGCCCTGATCGGGGAAAACGGGGCCGGCAAATCAACCACGATCAAAATGCTGACGGGGATTCTCACCCCGAGCGGCGGCGAGATCGTCATCAACGGCTACGTGCCGTACCGGCAGCGGGAGCAGTACGTCCGCTCCATCGGCGTCGTCTTCGGACAGCGCTCCCAGCTTTGGTGGGACCTCTCGCCGCTGGAATCGTTCCGCCTGCTGAAAAACGTCTACAAGGTGGACGACGCAGCGGGAGAGCGCTGGCTGGAGCGCCTGATCGAGGAGCTGGACATCGCTTCGTTCGTCAGCCAGCCGGTGCGCAAGCTGAGCCTCGGCCAGCGCATGCGCTGCGAAGTGGCCGCCGCCTTGATTCACAAGCCGAAGCTGCTCTTTCTCGACGAGCCGACGGTCGGGCTGGACGTGCTGGTCAAGCAGAAAATCCGGGAATTTCTGCGCAACCTGAACGAAACGGAACAGACGACGATCCTCTTGACCACGCACGACGTGTCCGACATCGAGGCGCTCTGCAAGCGGGTGCTGGTGATGGACAAAGGCCGGCTGATCTTTGACGGCCAATTGGCTGAACTGAAAGAGAAGTGGGGCAACGGCACCGAGGTGGCATTCCAGTTCAAGAAGCGGACCGCGCCGGAAGAGCTGCGGGCAGCGCTCGGCGAGCTGCCCTGTGAAATCCTGCGGGACAACGAGTTCTCGCTGCGGGTAAAGGTGGTGCGCAGCCAGGACATGCTGCCGTTCGTCCTGTCCGTGGTGATGGGCTCGTTTGAGGTGAGCGACGTGAAGATCAAGGAGGCCAGCACGGAAGACATCGTGCGCAACATCTACTCGGCCGACGGCGAGGTCGTCAGCCATGGGTAAACTCTATCTGGAACTGATCCGCATCCGGTTTCTGACCATGCTCGCCTACCGGGTGAACTACTACAGCGGCATCATCATCTACGCGATCAACATCGGCGCCTATTACTTCCTCTGGGGAGCGATCTACGGCGGCCAGCAACAGCTCGGCGGCCTCACCGTGGAGCAGATGACCGCATACGTCGCCATCGCCTGGATGTCCCGGGCGTTCTACTTCAACAACATCGACATGGAGATCGCTCAGGACGTGCGGGAAGGCAAGGTGGCCATCGAGATGATCCGGCCCTACAATTACCTGTCCGTGAAAACGGCGCAGGCGTTCGGCGAGGGCGTCTTTCGCCTGCTCTTTTTCGCGGCGCCCGGCATCTTTCTGGTCAGCCTGTTGATCCCGTTCCGCTTCCCCGGAACGCCGGAAGCCTGGGGCCTGTACCTGGTCAGCCTCATGCTCGCGTTTGTCATCAACACGGAGCTGAACCTGCTGACCGGCCTGTTTACCTTTTTCCTGTTCCGCAACGACGGGATGATGCGGGCCAAGCGGGTGATCGTCGATCTGATGTCCGGCCTGGTGCTGCCGATCAGCTTTTTCCCCGGCTGGGCCCAGACGCTGATGGGCTGGCTGCCGTTTCAGGCGATCAACTACTATCCCAGCCTGATCTTCACCGGCGCGATTTCGCCGGAGCGGGCGTGGGAGCTGATCGGGCTGCAGGCCGCCTGGATCGCGGTGATTTTCATGCCGATCCTGATCCTGTGGCGGCGGGCCCGTCACAAACTGGTCGTGCAGGGAGGGTAGCCGATGCAAAACGCGCGACACATCATCGGCGTCTTTGCCGATTACCTCGGACAGTATTTCAAGACCAGGCTGGCGTACCGGGCCGACTTTTTCGGCGACCTGGTCTCCAATCTGATCTACGAGCTGATCAATCTCGTCTTCATCATCGTCGTCTTTCAGCACGTGCCGCTGCTGAAAGACTGGACGCGGGACGAAATCATCTTTATCTACGGTTTCTTCCTGATTCCGTACGCGCTGTTTTCGATGTTTTTCAGCTTCTGGGACTTCAACGAGCGCTACATCATCCGCGGCGAGATGGACCGCATCCTGACCCGGCCGCTGCACAACCTGGCCCAGGTGTGCCTGGAATCGATGGCGCCGGACCGCATCTTCGGCGTCATCTCCGGGCTGATCATCATGGGCTACGCCGCTTTCAAGCTGGATCTGTCCTTCCACTGGTACGATCCGCTGGTGTTTGTCGTGCTGGTGATCGGCGGGGCGCTGATCTACGCCGGGGTGTACACGGCGATTGCCGCCATCAGCTTTTTCTCCGACTCGCGCACGGGCATCGCGCCGATGATCTGGAACATCCAGCAGTACGGCCGCTATCCCGTGGACGTGTACAACAAGGTGATTCGCTTCGTGCTGACGTACATCCTGCCGTTCGCCTTCGTCGGCGTCTACCCGGCCGCCTACTTTTTGCGCAAGGAGACGTGGTACACCTACGCGGCGTTCACGCCGGTCATGGGCGTGATCTTTTTCGGCATCGGGCTCGCCGTCTGGAACTGGGGCGTGCGCAAATACAGAGGAGCGGGGTCGTGACCCGCTCTTCCCTTGACAGGCAATCTTTTGTCGTTTACAATTTATTGTAACAGTACTCACCACGCGACTTGTGTTTACACAAAGCGGACCAGGGTGAGTCTTTTTGTTTCTCAGGGGAGATTTTCGTGAACGAATCGGCGTATAGGCGAGAATTAAAACCACCACTTACATACGAACAACAAGTAGAAAAAATGAAAAGCAGAAATCTGATTATTGGGGACGTTTGCGATTGAAAAGTTAAAGACGAATAATTACTACAGAATTAGTGCATACACTCTCCACTTGAAAAAAGATGACGTATTTTTACCTGGTACCACTTTTGAGCAAATTATCCGTTTGTACGATTTTGATGCCAACTTTAGAAGTATACTTTCACCGGTACTTGAACGAATTGAGATAGCTTTCAGAACACATGTTGCTTATTTGCTCGCCAATAAGTATGGAGACCCTCTAAGCTATAGAGAAAAAAATTACTTCGTAAATGAAGTATTTCACTCGAAGTTTTTAGAAGAGCTAGATCGAGAAATAGATCGATCAAAGGAGATTTTCGCCCAACACCACCGAAAAAAATACGATGGTCAATTTCCTATCTGGGCTGCCGTTGAATATGTCATTCGGAACCCTATCCAAACTGTTTGGAAATATGAAAAACGAAGACCAAAACGAAATCGCTATTAATCGGATTTCCAGATAATTGGTATGATTTGCTCAATTGTTAAAATGAACGGATGAACTGCCAGCCTCAAAATAGGGGACGGCAGTTTTTTGGTGGCTGGGGGCGGATTGCGCTCGTCACTCGTCACGCGCCTGTATCAATGTGGTAACGTTTGGCTTCAGGCAGGGAACAGCGGAGCCCCCGGTCGTTCGTCCGGCAAATGCACAGAGACACTTCTGGCATTGTCAAATGAATCGGCGACGCCGTATAATAAGCTGGTGACAACCAATACCACAATTCCTTCGGGGCAGGGTGAAATTCCCGACCGGCGGTGATCGCGCAAGGCGCGTAAGCCCGCGAGCCTCCCTGGCGGAAACGCTTGGGAGTGCAGGATCCGGTGCGAATCCGGAGCCGACAGTACAGTCTGGATGGGAGAAGGATGACGACAGTACGTACACCGCACGTGCTTGTTTGCCTGTGCGCGGGTGCGGGATGCGGGGGGTGCATGCCCGATCGGGCCCCCTTCGATTTCGCATACCTGTTTGGCGCAGTCATGGGTCGCTGTCCGCGTACGCAAGCCCTGAGGAGAAACGAATCCTCAGGGCTTTTGTTTTACGATTGGTTCGGATGGACGGCCGGGCAGGTGGGGACGTACTCGTTGCCATTCCTCATCAGAAGGAAGAAACACGTGAGGAGATGGTACAGATGAAAGTAACAGCGATGCGCTCATCGCAAGCGACCCAGCGGCTGGTGGCGATTCCCATGCTGGCGGCGGTCGCGTTTGTTCTGCAGTATCTCGAGTTTCCGGTACCGATGCTGCCGCCGTTCCTGAAGCTGGATTTCAGCACGCTGCCCGCGTTGATCGGGGGCCTGCTCTACGGACCGGTCGCCGGGGTGCTGGTGGAAGTGCTGAAAAACGCGCTGCACATGCTGTTGAAAAATACGGACGGCCTGCTGATCGGCGAGGTGGCCAACGTGGTCGCGGGCGCCAGCTTTATCCTGGCGGCCATCTATTTGCAGCGCCGGGGCATGGGGAAAAAGGGCTTTGCCGCCGGCCTTGTGCTGGGAACGGTGCTGATGACGGCGGTCATGGCGGTCGCCAACGCCTATTTCCTGCTGCCGGCCTACGCGGCTCTCTACCAGGTGCCGCTGGAGCAGCTCCTGGCCCAGTTCCAGGCGGACAGCGTCTGGTCGTTTGTCCTGTACAGCATCGTGCCGTTTAACATACTCAAAGGGGTTGTGCTCTCGCTGGCAGCGTATCCGCTGTACGTCAAGCTGTCCGGCCGGCTCAACCTCCGCGCGGCAAATTGACAATGATTTCTTGGCTTGCTATGATAGTGCCTAACCAAAGGCAATGAAAGGACCCGCAGGTACTGGCCGTGTTCCAGAGAGTCGGCCCTTGTCTGGAAGGCCGATGCACAGGCGTATCTGCTCCCCATCCTGGAGCCGCTGGCGATGAGCCATGCCGGATGCCCTGCCGTTATCGGGCGTTGAGTGGGCCGCAGCACGCCGTTGCGGTCAATCAGGGTGGTACCGCGGGTAATTCCCCCGTCCCTATTGGGATGGGGGTTTATTTTTTTACGAGGAGTGTGTCACATGGCAGACGAAAAAGCGTTTGTAAAGGAGATTACCCCGCAGTCGGAGGACTTTTCGCGCTGGTACATCGACACGATTACCAAGGCGGATCTGATGGATTACACCCCGGTCCGCGGCTGCATCGTGTTCAAGCCGGACGGCTTCGAACTGTGGGAGCGGATCCAGGCGGCGATGGACAAGCGGTTCAAGGAGACCGGCCACCGCAACGCCTATTTTCCGATGCTGATTCCCGAGTCGTTTTTCCAAAAAGAGAAGGAGCACGTGGAAGGCTTTAATCCGGAGCTGCCCTGGGTGACCGAAGCGGGCGGCGAAAAGCTGGAAGAGCGGCTCGCGCTGCGGCCGACGTCCGAGACGATCATCGGCCACATGTACAGCCAGTGGATTCAGAGCTATCGCGACCTGCCGGTGCTGATCAACCAGTGGGCCAACGTCTTCCGCTGGGAAAAGCGGACAATGCCGTTCCTGCGCACGTCCGAATTTCTCTGGCAGGAGGGGCATACCGCCCACGCCACCGAGGAGGAAGCGCGGCAGGAAACGATGCAGATGCTGGACATCTACAGCGAGGTGGTCGAACAGGAGCTGGCCATTCCCGTCTGGAAAGGGCAGAAGACGCCGACCGAACGCTTTGCCGGCGCGGTCGACACGTATTCCATCGAAGCGATGATGAAGGACGGCAAAGCCGTTCAGGCCGGCACCTCGCACTACCTGGGCGAGAACTTTGCCAGAGGCTTTGACATCAAGTTTCTCGACAGGGACAATCAGTTCAAGTACGTTCATACCACCTCGTGGGGGACGTCCACCCGCCTGATCGGTTCGATGATCATGGTCCACGGCGACGACCGCGGGCTGGCGCTGCCGCCGCGCGTGGCTCCGACCCAGGTCGTGATGATCCCGGTCGGTCCGGTCAAGCTGCGGGAAAAGGTGATGGAGAAGTTCGATCCGCTGTTCGACGCCCTGAAAGCGGCGGGCGTGAGGGTGAAGGCGGACCTGCGCGAAGAGACGCCGGGCTGGAAGTTCAACGAGTGGGAAATGCGCGGCGTGCCGATTCGCCTGGAGATCGGTCCGCGCGATGTGGACAACGGACAGGTGGTCCTGGCCCGTCGCGATACCGGCGAGAAGGTGACGGTCTCCCTGGACCGGGCGGTGGAAGCGGTCGCCGACCTGCTGGAAGAGATTCAGCGGAACATGTTTGAAAAGGCGCTGGCGTTCCGAACCGCCCACTCCCATCTGGACATCGACACCCTCGATGCGCTGAAGGCGCACATCGCCAAGGCGGAAAGCGAAAAAAGCATCGCCGGCTGGGTGCTGGCCGGCTGGTGCGGCGACGACGCCTGCGAAGCGAAAGTGAAGGAGGAGACCAAGTTCACCTCCCGCAACATTCCGTTTGAGCCGCCGACAGTCAAGCATACCTGCATCGCCTGCGGCGGGGAAGCCAAGCATACCGTCTGGTTCGCCCGCGCCTATTAAACCGCGCTTCGGCTGGCGGGGCGAAAACAAAAGGGGCACCCGCGCATATCGGGTGCCCGCTTTTCGTTACTGCGGCTTTCGCTACCCCAGGACCCAATCGGCAAAGGCCCCGGGGTCGGTAAACAAGTAATCCGGTTCGGGCTGGAAACGGCCCGCTTTTTGTGTGACAGGCAGCCAGTCGACGCCGACCGTGACCAGGGCGGCGGCCCGACCCGCAAGAACGTCAGCGTCGCTGTCCCCCACGTACAGCGTCTGTTCGGCGCGTGCTCCCAGCCGTTCCATCGCGGCCAGAATGCCTTCGGGGTCGGGTTTTGGCCTGGACACGTCGTCTCCGGTGATCACCACGTCAAAGTAGCGGGCCAGCCCCCACGCCTGAAGGGAAATGTCGGCGCTGCGCCGCCCTTTTCCGGTGACAATGCCCATGACGATGCCGGCCTCGCGCAGTCGGTCCAGCATCAGCGCGATCTCCGCCGGATTGTGCACGTGCCGGTGCCCTTCCGCGTAGACCCGAAAAAAGTGGTCGAGAGCCTGTTCCACCTGGTCTGGCGGGATCATCGCCTGCAGGATGCCGGTCTCCGTCGGTCCGAACATGGCGACGATCTCCTCGTCCGCGTAGCGGCGGTGGAGAAACTGCTGAAACGTCGAGCGAAACGCTGTGAAAATCAGCGGCAGCGTATCCGCGACGGTGCCGTCAAAATCAAACAGGATGGTGCGCATCGCAAGCCTCCCTTGCACGAAACATGGCGAAAACCATCGCGCGGGATGGTTTTCGTGTGTCAGTCATTCCTATGCGTCAGGCGGAGCCGTTATTCGTCGCTGTCCTCAAACGCGTCGCCCTCGTCTTCGGCCGGATCGGGGGGCGTCAGCGGAAACAGCACGTCAAAGAACTTGAACTTGCGGCGGCCGTTTTCGTTTTTCAGCCCCTTGTACTTTTGCAGCAGTTCGCTGATCTCGTCCACCAGTTGATTCCGTTCTTCTTGATTTAAATAAAATTCAGTTAAATTAAATGCGAACGTGTCCTTGTACTCTTTGCGCACGTCCACATCGCTCGCCACAAACCGGTTGAGCGTCCGCATCAAATCCCGCTCCGTGGTGCGGAACGGCGTAAACATGATGTCGCTCAACTGCTGCGCGTTTTCTTCGATCATCAACTGCAGCTTGACCTGGATCACCTTGGCCACCGGCTGATAGTACTTCTCCACAATCGAGCCTTTGACCCGGGTGTCCACCTGTTCCAAGAGACCGACGCGGACCAGCTCCTTCACGTGGTAATGCAGGCGGGCGGCGTTTTCGCCCAGCTCGGTCGCGATCTGCTTCGCCGTGCGCGGCTCCAGGTCTTCAAACAGTTCCAAAATTTTTACACGCTCCGGTATGGCAAGAGATTTAAGGGCTTCCGGTTCGGTTACCTGAAAAAACTCTTTCATGATCGATTCACCATCCAGCAACTACGCCAAATTTTTTATAATTCTTTATTCTTTACGAATTTACTATCCATTCATTCTATCGTTTTCTCTCCAAAAGCGCAACGTGTAAGCGGATGAAGTGGTCTGCCGCTTTGTGGTAAAATGAGACAGGTACGTCAAGCAGAAAATCGAAGCGGAAAGTAGGGATCCAACGATGGTAGCAGTGGGACAAGCGGCGCCTGATTTTACCCTGCAGGCGAACAGCAACCGGACGATTTCTCTCCAGGATTTTCGCGGCCAATACGTGGTGCTGTACTTTTATCCCAAGGACATGACCCCAGGCTGCACGACGGAAGCGTGCGATTTTCGCGACTATCACCCGGAGTTTGCCAAGCTGAACACGGTCGTGCTCGGCATCAGCCCCGACGATGTCAAATCGCATGACAAGTTTGCCGCCAAGCACGAGCTGCCGTTTCCGCTGCTGGCCGACCCGGATCATCAGGTGGCGGAGGCGTACGGCGTCTGGGTGCTGAAAAAGATGTACGGACGGGAATACATGGGCATTGAACGCTCCACGTTTCTCATCGACCCGGAAGGCACGATCGTCAAGGCGTGGCCCAAGGTAAAGGTGAAGGGGCACGTCGAGGAAGTGCTGCAAACGATCAGGGAACTGCAGCAGCAATAGGAACAGCCTTCTGTCGGGCTCACTCGGCGAGGAAGGTTCTTTTACGAGGATGCTGCAGCAAATGACGCAAGCGATTGGGGGAAACACAATGACCGTATCGACCGACTACATGGTGGAGATGTTTTGCCGTCTGGCCAACACGCCCAGTCCTTCCGGCAATACCGCCAAAGTGATGGCCCTGGTCGAAGAAGAACTGACCCGATTGGGCATCGGCTATGTGCGCACCAACAAGGGAGCGGTGCTGGCTACCCTGCCCGGCAGCAACGACGACAAGCAGCGGCTGCTGACGGCCCACGTGGACACGCTGGGCGCGATGGTGAAGGAGATCAAGGAGAACGGCCGGCTGAAACTGGCCCTGATCGGCGGTTTCGAGTGGAACGCGGTGGAGGGCGAGCACTGCATGGTCGAGACGGACAGCGGCCGGATCATTACCGGCACGATCCTCTCGACAAAGGCGTCGGTCCATGTCTACGGCCGGGAAGCGGGCAAAATGGAGCGCACCGAGCATAACATGGAAGTGCGGCTGGACGAAAAGGTAAACAGCAGGGAAGACGTGCTGGCGCTGGGCATTCGCGTCGGCGACTTCGTTTCGTTTGACCCGCGGGTGACCGTTACCGAGAGCGGGTTTATCAAATCCCGCCACATCGACGACAAGGCCAGCGTGGCCATTCTGTTCGGCGTGCTGAAACACCTGCGGGAGAGCGGAGCCACGCTGCCGTACACGACCCATTTCCTCATCAGCAACAACGAGGAGATCGGCTACGGCGGCAACGCCAGCGTGCCGGAACGGGTGGTGGAGTATCTGGCGGTGGACATGGGTGCGATCGGCGACGGCCAGACCACGGACGAATACTGCGTCTCCATCTGCGCCAAAGACTCGTCCGGCCCGTACCACTACGGACTGCGCAAACACCTGGTGAAGCTGGCCGAGGAGCATGGGTTGAACTACCAGGTGGACATTTACCCGTACTACGGCTCCGACGCCAGCGCCGCGCTCCGGGCCGGATACGACATCGTGCACGGATTGATCGGGCCCGGCGTGGACGCGTCCCACTCCCACGAGCGGACGCACAAGGAGGCCCTGGAAAACACGGCCAAGCTGGTGCTGGCCTACCTCCATTCGGAAGTCATGCAGGCGTAGGTGAAGAGATCATGAGCGACATGTATCGTTGGGCGGAGTATTACGATGTGACGCAGCGCGGCCTGCCGGGAGACGTCGAATTTTACCTGGAGATGGCCCGCGCTGCCGGAGGTGAGGTACTGGATCTCGCCTGCGGTACCGGACGCATCGCCATTCCGCTGGCAGAGGCGGGGGTGAGCGTCACCGGGCTGGACCTGTCGGCCGAGATGCTGGAGCGGGCCCGGAAAAAGGCGGACGAGCGCGGAGTGTCGGGACAGCTTTCGTTTGTGCAGGGAGACATGCGGGCGTTTGATCTGGGCAAAACCTTTTCGCTGGTGATGATTCCATTTCGCTCGTTTTTGCACCTGCTGCACATCCACGAGCAGATGAAGGCCCTCTCCTGCATCCGCCGTCACCTGGCGCCGGGCGGGAAGTTCGTGATGAACGTGTTCGTCCCGAAAATCGCCCATCTCTACGAGGAGAGCGAAAAAATGTCCCTGCGCGGAACCTACCGGCTGGATTCGGGCGAAGAGATCGCGATGTGGGATTACACCCGCTACGACCACTTTCAGCAGTTGGCCGAGGTGACCCGGACCTACGAGCGGATCTCCCCGGAAGGAGTGGTGACGGAGCGGGTGACGGGCCGCTTTACGCTGCGCTACATCTTTCCGGCGGAGCTGCACCACCTGCTGCGGCTCAACGGGTTGAAAGTGACGCAGCGGTTCGGCTCGTTTGCCAAGGCGCCGTTTGACGCCGCCAGCACCGAGCTGATTGTGGTGGCCGAAGCCATGTAAACCGGCGGCGCGTCGAGAAGCAGCGTGTTGTCGATTTCCAGGGAAATAACGGGAATGGGGGGGCTGTTTGTGAAAATCTATACCAAATCGGGCGACAAAGGGGAAACGTCCCTGGTATCCGGCGTGCGCGTTCCCAAGCACGCCGACCGGGTGGAGGCGTACGGCACGTGCGACGAGGCCAACTCCGCCATCGGGCTGGCTCTGTCGCTGCTGCCTGACGGGGAAGCCTGGAACGAATTGCGGGGCGTTTTTCACGTCGTGCAGACCAAGCTCTTTCACATCGGAGCGGAGCTGGCGACGCCGGAAGGAAAACCGGTGGGCTGGCCGATCCGCGACGAGGATGTTCAGTTTTTGGAAGAAGAGATCGACAAACTGGACGCGACCCTGCCGCCGCTCTCCAACTTTATCCTGCCCGGCGGCCACCCCGCTGCGGCCGCTTTTCACGTGGCGCGGACGGTGGTGAGGAGAGCGGAGCGCAAGGCGGTGCTGGTCAGCCGTCAGGAGCAGGTGAACGGCGCGGTGGTCAAGTATTTGAACCGTCTCTCCGATTACCTGTTTGTCGTCGCCCGCTGGGTCAACCGGGAAACGGGCCGGGCGGAGCAGCATCTGCACGAACAGGGAACGGACTGACCGCGTAGCAAGGGCATCAGCAGAAGGTAGGAGGCAGGAGGCCAGTCAGCACCCGAGCAGCTTGTTTGCCGTGAGTGCCAAGGCCCGGTCGCCGGCCGCTGGTTGAACAGGAGCGGCCGGTCCGGCCATGCCCCTGAACAGATAGGGAGCAATCCGGGCAAAGGCAGGATCACGAGGTTCCAACTTGCCGAGCAAAAAAATCTTAATTTTTTAAAATTTTTATCTACTCGCGAGGAATATGCCGTCGAACCGGCGGACGTTTAGACGACCGAACCCTTGACGGTAGTCTCGCTGCTTACGCTGAGCACAACCTGGAGACGGAGCGCGTCGCAGCCAATCGGCCATCTACTGCGCCGTGTCCGCCGTTTTCCCATCATGAAAGAAGGAAGGTGACCCAGAGTGGCTGTCCTCTCTCAGGCTGAAATCCTGTCGATTGCGGAACACACGGACATCGCGTACAAGCGGGCGTTCTCCCGAATGGAGGCCCGTTCCTGGGGGCTGCTGTTTGTCAACGAAGAAAATCCCATGCACTACGATGCCAATCACGCCCATGTGTCCCGACCGGTCGCCGGGGAAGCCGAAGCGGAAGCGATTGTCCACGAGACCACCGCGTTTTTTTCGCAGCGCGGCATCGTTCCCCGCTTGTACGTGTACGCGCCGGAGGACAAGCAGCCGCTGATTTCGGTGTTGGAGCGGCACGGCTTTCAGACGGAATCGCTGCCTGCGCCCATGCAGTTGTGGCAGGGGGTCTTGGCTGACGTGCGGCCGATGGAAGGGATTGCGATCGAACCGGTGACGGCGGCCAATTACGACGACTGCCTCATAGTCGAGTCGATTCCGGAGCTGGGCGGCCGCGACGTCAGGGAGAAGGCGTTTGCCATGGAGTTTGCCCATCCCGATTTTGCGCATTACCTGCTGCGTGTCGACGGCGAACCGGCCAGCTCGCTGTGCCTGCTTCGCGCCGGGGAGTACATGCGGGTGGAAAACGTGGCTACCCTGCCTGCATTCCGCGGCCGCGGCTTGATCGGCCATCTGCTGCGCCATGCCCAGGAACGGTTTTTGGAGACGGGCGGTGCCCGGCTTTTGGTCTTCCCGATCAATGAGCGCGTGGAGCGCGTTTACCGCCGGTACGGCTTCGCTGCCGTTGGCGAGGTTCGGACCCTGCACGCGTACCGCGGCGGCAAAGGCATCCGGGAGATTCGCTGAAAAACAGAACAACCCCTGATGCGTGATCGGGGGTTGTTCTGGTCATCGGACATACTGGGCAATTCCTTGGCGAAACGGGATCTTGGGCGTGTCAAACGCGCTGTACAGGGCTTCCGTGTCGGAGCAGGCGTTGCCCTCGAGAAGCATGGTGAGCTGCGTATGGGTAATCGGGAAAAAGGAGAAGCCTTCCATCAGCGTGACAACCGGCTTCATCAGCCCCACCGGGATGTGCAGCTTGCGGACGTGCCGCTTGCCGATCACCTCTCCGATGGCGTCCAAAATCTCGCCGTAGCTGAGAGGCGCGGGACCTCCCACTTCAAACGTTTGGCCAGTGACGCTCTCCCGCGTCAGCGCCTGTTCAAAGACGTCGGATACCGTCTCGCGGGCGACGGGCTGCAGCGGGTAGGAACCGTCGCCGATGACGGGGGTGACGGGAAGCCTGACCAAATGGGCCAGCATGTTCACAAACTCGTCTCCCGGCCCGAAGATGACCGACGGGCGAAAGATCACGTACGGGATGCCGCTCGCTTTGACCAGTTCTTCGGCTTCGTGCTTGGTCCGGTGATAGGCGCTGGCGGCACCGGCTCGCGCTCCCAGCGCACTCATCTGGACGAAGCGGCGGACGCCGGCCTGTGCGGCCGCCTGCAGCACATTTCGCGTACCCTCGACGTGGATGCGGGAAAACGTCACGCCCTTTTGCGGCTGTTCCCGGATAATGCCGACCAGATGGATCACCGCTTCAGAGCCTTCCATCGCCCGCCGAAGCGAATCCAGGTCGAACAAGTCTCCCGGCGCCGGAGTGACCTGCGCTGTGTGCAACTCGGCCCGCGCGAGCTTCGCCTCCGAACCGGGACGGACCTGACAGGTGACCTCGTGGCCGGCTGCCGTCAGCCTGGACAGCACGCCTTTTCCCACAAAACCGGTGGCACCCGTGAGAAATACCTTCACCCGCATCACCTTCCCCGTGTAACATTCTTCCAATGGTATTCTACACCGGGTTGGTCCGGCCCTGCCATCGACTGCCGCGTTTTTCTAAGGACAGGATGACGGGTTGACGGCGGACGTATAATGAAGAGGAAAGGGGGACATACCAATGGCGCAACGAAAAGTACCTGTCGACCAAATTCTCGATACCCTCTATCAGATGTACCCGGACGCTCACTGCGAGCTGAACTACACAACGCCGTTCGAACTCTTGATCGCCACGATTCTCTCGGCGCAGTGCACGGACAAACGGGTAAACGAAATCACCGGCCCCCTGTTCCAAAAGTTCAACAAGCCGGAGCATTTCATCCATTTGACGCAGGAAGAGCTGGAAGAGCATATAAAAGGGCTGGGTTTGTATAAAAATAAGAGCAAAAACATCCTGGAGACCTGCCGCATCCTCTACGAGAAGTACAACGGCGAAGTGCCGCAAACCCATGCGGAGCTGGAGGCGCTGCCGGGCGTCGGGCGCAAGACGGCCAACGTCGTCCTCTCCAACGCGTTTGGCGTGCCGGCCATCGCAGTCGATACGCACGTCTTCCGCGTGGCCAACCGGCTGGGTCTGGCGAAAAGCGACAACGTGGACGAAGTGGAGCGGCAGTTGATGAAGCGGATTCCGCGGGAGAAGTGGTCCGACGCCCATCACTGGCTGATCTGGCACGGACGTCGGGTGTGCGCCGCGCGCAATCCTCAGTGCGGCTCCTGTCCGCTGCGGGAGATGTGCAGGTATGCCCAGACAGAGGCGAAGAAATCGCGGTCAACATCCACGGCAGCGAAAAAGAAAACGGAAAAGCGGACCGCGGCCAAATGATGGACGGAGGCCCCTCACATTCCCTTTTTCAGCGGAATGGATATTGACAGCTTTCGCCGACTAGACGTACACTTATTTAAAGTAATTCTAATCAATCACAAACAAGAAACGCTTGTTCGTTTGTCTTGCGAAAGACTGTGGGGTGTAACACAATGTCACAGCGAGTGGAAAAAGCTGTTGAAATCCTGAAAAATACCGGGGTACGTATGACACCTCAGCGTCATGCCATCCTCTCCTATCTGTTGGACAGTATGACGCATCCGACGGCTGACGAGATATACAAGGCTCTGGAGGGCAAGTTTCCCAACATGAGCGTGGCGACGGTTTACAACAATCTGCGCGTGTTCAAGGAGGCGGGCCTGGTTCGCGAGCTGACCTACGGGGACGCGTCCAGCCGCTTTGACGCCAACGTGGAGGAAGACCATTACCACGCCATCTGTACGGAGTGCGGAGCCATCCGCGATTTCCACTTCCCGTACCTGCGGGACGTGGAGGAATCGGCGGCCGAGTCGGTCGGGTTCCGCGTGACCGGGCACCGCATGGAGATCTACGGCGTTTGCGAAGAGTGCCAAAAGAAAACCCATTGAGCGGCGTGCGCCCCGGATCAACACCTTCTGCTTCAACCGGCTGTTCCTGTTGGAGAGAAGGTGTTTTTTTCTGCCGGTGTAACCTTTTTTCGTCTGCTTCGTCTTTCTGGAAGGGAACGGTTTCCCAACATGTTCCTGCAGACGAAAGGTTGTGAATCGACCGACAATGCCATATGATCAAAAAAGTGGAAACTACCGGGTTGCCGGTCTCTTTTGGGCCGGCGGACCGTGTGCAAGGAGAGCGAATCTGTGAGTCTGGAAGTGGGAATGGCCCCTCGCCCTCGATTCAAGCGCCAGCGAAAGCGCGTGACCCCGATGCTTCTGCTGCTGGTGGCAATCGCCGCCGCGGCGTACTGGTATTTGATGGTCAAACCGTCCAATGAACACGTCGAGCCGTACGGAGGCAGCCGGCAGGCGATCGTTTGGCAGGGCAGCCTGTACGACAAGCCGTATCTGCTGGAAGCGGAGCAGGTGCTGCTGCCGTTTGAATTTCTCAAGGAACATCTTGATCCCACGATCTATTGGGACGAGCCGACCCGATCAGTGATCGTGACCACCAGGGACAAGGTGCTGCGCATGCAGAGCGGGGAACTGGTCGCGCACCTGAACAAACGGCCGGTTTCCCTGCAGGTGCCCGTCAAGGAAGTGAACGGCACCCGCTACATTCCGCTCGAGCCTCTGGAAAAACTGTACCGCTACTCGTTCAGCCGCAATCCCGACACCGGGGTGCTGCGGGTGGAAAAGGAAGGATACGCCGTGCAGCAGGGGAGCGTCGTCAGCGGGGACGATCCGGTGCGCCTGCGCCTGGAGGCGACGCACCGTTCCCCCTATGTGGCCGAGCTGCCCAATGGCGAGGCCGTCGATATTTTGGGCGAAACGGATAAGTGGTACCGCGTTCTGTCCTCCAAGGGGATCGCCGGCTACCTGCCGAGAGAGGCGGTATCGCTGACCGAGGTGCGCAAGGTCAGTCTCGACCAGCCGGTCCGGGAGCAGCCGACCGTGTGGAAGCCGTTGGGGAAAAAGATCAGCATGACCTGGGAACACGTGGTCAACCGCAATCCCGACGTCGCGAAAATTGGCCCCATGCCGGGCGTGAACGTCGTCTCCCCCACCTGGTTTGAGCTGAAGGACGGCAAAGGCACGCTGCTCAACAAGGCGGATCCCGGTTACGTGCAGTGGGCCCACAAGCGCGGATACCAGGTCTGGGGAGTGGTGACGAACGGGTTCAACCCCGACTGGACCCAGGCCGTGTTGGGCAGCTACGACAACCGGGAAAACCTGATTGCGCAGATCGTGCACTACGCTCATCTGTACGATCTGGACGGCATCAACATCGATTTCGAAAACGTCTATGTGGAGGACAAGGAGCGGCTCGTCCAATTCGTCCGCGAGATGACTCCGTACCTGCACGAGCTGGGACTGACCGTGTCCATGGACGTCACGATCAAATCGGACAGCGACAGATGGTCCCGTTTTTACGACCGGGCGGCACTGGCCGAGGTCGTGGACTACATCGCGGTGATGACTTATGACGAGCACTGGGCGTCCAGTCCGAAAGCGGGCTCCGTCGCTTCCCTGCCGTGGACGGAGAGAGGGCTGCAGGGCGTTCTGGAAGAGGTGCCGGCCGAGAAGCTGCTGCTGGGTGTGCCGTTTTACACCCGGTTGTGGAAAGAAGTGAAGCAGCCGGACGGCAGCGTCAAGGTCACATCCAAAGCGCTGTCGATGGCCGGGGCCGCGGAATGGATGCGGGAGCGCAAGCTGACTCCCGCGCTTGACGAAGACGCGGGACAATTGTTTGTCCGCTATGAGGACCCTGCCGACGGAGCCGTCTACAAGATGTGGCTGGAAGACGTCACGTCCATGCAAAAGCGGGTCGCACTCGTGCACAAGTACAATCTGGCCGGCGTAGCCTCATGGCGGCGCGGCTTCGAACAGCCCGAGATCTGGAAGGCGATCGATGACGGGCTGAATCGAAAGTAAACGCCGTTTTTTCCGGCCGCGACTTTCCGGCCGCGACGACGTTTGACCGGAGAAAAAAATCCACCTTGCGCCAATCGGCCGCAGGTGGATTTTTTGTCGTTTCCCGTCAGGTCTGGTTTTGCTGCGGCTGTTCGTCCTCCAGCCGGAGAGGCTGCCCGCAAAACATACAGGCGTCTTCTTTTCCCAGCATTTTCGTCACTTTTTTGCACGAGGGGCATTCCACTTGAGGAGCGGACATGGACACCATGCCGGAAATCATGAACAGGACGGTGCTGCCCATCGTCAGCAAAAAGCCGATGGTCAACAGGAGCGTCATAAAGGCGTAGGAACCCTTCAACCATGTGCCAAGGAACGGAATAAAGTCCAGGTAACCGGCAAAAAACGCATACCCGGAATACATCAGCAGGATGCCGATCCCCATGCTCCAGTTGCCCCAGGTACGCATGCGCTTGATCTTGCTCAGGCGGTCAGTTTTCTTCATTATCATTCCTCCTGTTCCCAGTATAGCATAGAAAGGTTTTGTCTGTTGACAAGCAGGAAACGGACAAGCCTTGTAGAATCCATAAGTTCAAACTGCGGGAGAGGAGGGGAAAAAAGTGAATGAGAGGTCGCCGGCTGAAGACTGCCAGGCTCATCTGAAACTGCTGCAACGGCGGCGGGACGTTCAAGCGGTGCTGGTGATGCCGGACCATTTGAAAATCCCCCCGTTTCAGGCGGAGCCCCTGTACCTCCTCGTGATCACGCAGGCTGCAGGAAACGGGAGCGTCAAACAGTACCGGCTGTCTGACCGGATGGTGGTTGAGCGGCACATCAGCGCCTGGGAGCTGGAAAAGAGCGCGGTTCACGGTCTGGGTGAGCAGATGGCCGCCTGGATGGAGCGGGCGGAATTGGTCTGGGCCAAGGACGACCGTACGAAACAGTTGATTCAGCGGTTGAGGCGGTTGTCCGACTCGCTGCAAAAGCGGATGCTGTGCAGGGAATACTCGCGCATGCTCCGCCATTTTCAGGAAACCAAAGACTTTCTCCAGTTGGGCATGCCGCTGGACGCCTATCTGGCGTTGATCAAGACGCTGCACGCCTGGGCGAGATGGATTGCGTTCGCGGAGGGCGAACAGCCGGCTCCGGAGCTCTGGACGCAGGTCAAACGGTTGGACCCCGCTGTCTGCAAGCTGTACGAAGAGCTGGTGGTCAATGATGAAGCGCTGGACAAGCGCATGGAGCTGCTGCTCTTGCCGATCGAGTTTTTCCTTTCCTCGAAATTGAGGGAATCGGTTCGCTTTCTCCTGGAGATCATGGGGAGCAAGCAGGGGGCGTGGACGTTGGCGGAGCTGCTGGAACATCCGCTGATCGCCAACAGCGGGATGGAGCTGGAGATCCTGCTGGAGAAGCTGGTCCAGCGTTCGCTCGTGCTGGAAGTCCCTTGCGGCAGCAAGGACGGTTTGGGCAGTGAAATCGGCTATCTTTCATTGAAGTAAATTTTTTTAAATGCTATTGACTTGTTTGTTTTGTTTGTGCTATATTAACAATCGTCGCTGCTGAACCAAGCAAAACGGCGACGCTGAAAAAAATACCACTTGATTTTCGAGTAAACGATGTGGTAAATTAAAAAAGTCGCCTCCGGGCGGCTGACCAATCTGAAATGCTCCTTGAAAACTGAACAGCGAAAGCGTTGAACGAGCCTAGCAATTCTTTTTCTTGAAGCTAATGATTCAACTCAACTTTATTGGAGAGTTTGATCCTGGCTCAGGACGAACGCTGGCGGCGTGCCTAATACATGCAAGTCG